>NZ_JBNWCL010000011.1:0-177704 GCF_053522445.1 Agrobacterium sp. 22-221-1 | reverse complement strand
ATCGCAACCGTGCGAAAGCTCATCACAATCCTCAACGCAATCGCTCGATCAGACCCGGCATTCGCACAGTAGATCCACGGTTGCTTGTCCCGAGGATCTGCGACCGATTGATTTTACGCGACGTGGATAGATCCTCGGGACAAGCCCGAGGATGACGCCAGATGATAGCTCTTTCATCCGATTATCCCTTTGTGCGTCGGGCAACTTTCAGGCGCTTGCCTTATCCGAACCCCCAAAGCTTTCCTTCGCCCACCTCGACCGAATTACCAGCCGGATCGCGGATATAGACGGAATAGCTGTCATTCGGCCAGCGGTGATAGTGTTCGATTGGAATTGCGAGCGCTTCGAAGTGGGCCTTCCAGCCGTCCACCTCCGACTTGTCCTTGACGTAAAAGCAGAAATGACCTTGCCCCACCGCGCCGTGGCGGGGGATCGGGTTGTCGGGGTCGGCCCGGCGGGATTGCTCGGGGTCGAAAATCAGCAGCATCTGCTGCCCGCATCGGAAGAAGATGAATTGCCCCGGCAGCCTGCGCACCACTTCCAGCCCGAAGACATCCCGGTAAAAGGTTTCGGCGGCGTCGAGATCGTCGGTGTAGAGCGCGGTTTCCATAATGGCGGCTGGCGGTCGCATGGTTCCTCCCGGCGGTTCAGGGGTTTCCGGCGGCGGATCGCGGAAACTTATTTGCCTGTTGTGTAGGTCAGCACCGTCAGGTCGTATTTGCCGACGCCACGTTCCAGAACGGTCCAGCCGCAGTTGACATAATAGGCTTCGAGACCCCGCTGGCAGCAGAGATAGCTGGTCTCGTGGCCAAGTTCGGCCGCCCTTTGCGTCGCGGCCTGCATCAAGGCTCGCGCCACGCCCGAGCGCCGACGGTCTTCTTCCACCCACAGGGCCGCGACCCAGGGCAGATATTGCGGACGCTCTTCCAGATCGCAATGGATGAGGAAGGCGGAGCCGACATAATCGTCGCCGTCATGGGCGACGAAGCCGGTGGGCAGCGCATGGGGGTTGGTCATGTCCTCCAGGTGCTCGGCGACGTCGCCCACCTGAAGGCCGCTATCCTGCCACCATGCCGTCCAGACCCTTTCGGCGATGACGGGGCCATGCGATTGGCAGTCGCGATAGTCGGAAATGCTGTACAAGGCCGTCTCCCGGCCGGCTTTCCTCCCGCAGGCTGAAGCCGGATCATGCTTTCAAATCGATGCGGGGATTAAACCGGGTGGGACGGGGTTTCGCAACCGCCAAGTTGTCGCGCCGGTTCAGGGTTTCGTTGCCGTCACATGCAGCCATGCGGTCGGGAGCTGGTCGTAACCGCTGCCCTGCCGCGCCTCGATCTCCACCGCCGCCCAGTCAAACTGTCCGTAAGCGTCTTCCAGCCAGGGCTTCGAAGGGTAATTGTAATAACGGCCGAACATGTCGCGGCCTTCCGCTTCTCCTGCCTTGAAGCTGGCATAAAAAACGCCGCCCCGTTTCAGCGCGGTGTGGATGCGGCCGATAATGCCCGGCAGGGCAGGGCGAGGCACATGCAGCAGGCAGGCATTGGCCCAGACGCCGTCATATCGCTCACTCTCATCGATATTCTCGAACAGCAATGTCCGGACGGGAATGCCGAGCCGGGTTTGCGCCGCCTTGGCGATTTCAGGCGTTCCGTCGGTGGGTTGGACATCGTAACCGGCGGCCAGCATGAATTCGCTGTCCTGCCCGCCGCCGCATCCCAGTTCGAGAATGCTTGCACCCTCTTGCAGCCGGGCCAGGAATGTTTCCAGATGCGGGCGATCCGCCGCCTGTCCGCGCGAGGTATAGGCCGCGGCGTTACCCGTATAAAAGCCGATTGTATCGTCGTCCCTGCCGGCCATCGTCTCAGCTTTGCGACTGGCTCTGGCCCTGCGATTGCTGCACGGTGACCGACACATTCAGGGTCTCACCGGCGGGGCCGATGCGCATGCCCGATATCGGCGCGCAATCGCGGTAGCAGAGGCCCGATGCGATGCGGACATAGCGGTCGTCGGGGCAGATATTGTTGGCGGCGTCGAAGCCCACCCAGCCCAGCCCCTGAAGATGCACTTCGGCCCAGGCATGGGTGGCCGTCTGTTCCTCCACCTCTTCCATCATCAGATAACCGGAAACGTAACGGGCCGGCAGGCCCATCAGCCGGGCGGCGGAAATCAGGATATGGGCGTGGTCCTGGCAGACGCCCTTGCCCGCTTCCAGCGCCGTTTCCGCCGTGGTTTCGATATCGGTCGCGCCCGGCACATACTCCACCTTGCGGTGAATATTTTCCATCAGGTCATGCAGGCGGGCCAGCTCGCTGTCGCCGGCGCTCACCTTCACCAGTTCGCGCACGAGCTTTCCCGGTTTGGTGCGCGGCGTCTCGCGCAGGAAAAGCCACAGCGGCGCGTTGCCGATGTGGTAACCGAACACGCCGGCCTTGTCCTCGGTGTTCACCGTGCCGCTCGCCACCACCTTCACCCGCTGCTGCGGGCCTTCCGTTTCCACCAGCGCAACGCGGTTGCCGAAATGGTCGTCATAGGTCACTTCGACGGTGGCGCCATCGACCGAGACATCCCAGTTCTCCACCGTCTGGCCCGGGCCGGTCTGCGGCGTCAGGCGCAACCGCTGCAACGCATAGGGCATCGGCTCGTCATAGACATATTCCGTCGTATGGGTGATTTTCAGACGCATAAGCTGTCCCCGTCCACGCGCTTATTGATAGAAGCGGTAGCCTTCCGTGATTTCCTGTCCCAATTGTCCGTTGCGGTTGACAAATCTCTCCAGAAATTCGTGCAAGCCTTCATCCATCACCCGGCTGATGGTGGTCGCGCGCAGGCTGTCGCGAATGCTCTCGGCCGTGTCGTGCGCCTTGTGCCTCTCGCCGTAATCCTCGGCGATGTAATTGAGGTTGCTGGCGATCTTTTCATAACAATAGGCCAGCGAGCGCGGCATGCGGCCATTGAGAATGAGAAAGTCGGCAATGTTGGAGGGCTTGTATTCCGCATCGTAGACCCAGCCATAAGAGCGGTGGGCCGAGACCGAACGCAGGATGGATTCCCACTGCGCATTGTCGAGTGAGGAGCCGACATGGGCCACCGCCGGCAGCAGCACGTAATATTTGACGTCCAAAATGCGGGCGGTATTGTCGGCACGCTCGATGAAGGTGCCGATGCGGGAGAAATTATAGAGATCGTTGCGCAGCATTGAACCGTGGAAGGCGCCGCGCACCAGACCGGCGCGATGTTTGATGACATCGATGGTCTGCGGCAGTTCGGCATGGTTGAGCTTGCGACCGAGAATGTTCTTCAGCTCGATCCAGAATTCGTTGGTGGCTTCCCATGTTTCGCGCGTCAGCGCCGTGCGCACCATGCGGGCATTGTTGCGGCCCGCCTCGATGCACGACATGACGCTGGAAGGGTTCGCCTTGTCCCGCAGGAGGTAATCGATGGCATTGGCCGCCGTTACCTTCTCGCGCGTTTCGAGAAAGGCTTCATGAACGCCCGCGCTTTGCAATACGCCGTCCCAGTCCTCATCGCCGCTGCCGCTGCGCGTCAATGAAACGCGCAGGCCCGCATCGATCAGCCGGGCGATGTTTTCAGCGCGCTCGATATACCGGAACATCCAGTAGAGCCCGTTTGCCGTTCTGCCCAGCATGGCTTAATCCTCCAGTACCCAGGTATCCTTGGTGCCGCCGCCCTGGCTGGAATTGACCACCAGCGAGCCCTGCTTGAGGGCAACGCGGGTCAGTCCGCCGGGAATGATCTTCACCTTGTCCGAGACGAGCACATAGGGGCGCAGATCGACATGGCGCGGCGCGATGCCGTTCTTCACCATGATCGGCACAGTGGACAGCGACAGCGTCGGCTGCGCAATGTAATTGGCGGGACGGGCTTTGAGCTTTTCCGCAAACAGCGTCCGCTCACGTTTCGTCGCCGTGGGGCCGACCAGCATGCCGTAACCGCCCGACCCATGGACTTCCTTGACGACGAGGTCGGCGAGGTTGTCCAGCACGTATTTCAGGCTGTCCGGCTCCGAACAGCGCCAGGTCGGCACGTTTTCGAGAAGCGGCTTGCGGCCGGTATAGAACTCGACGATCTCGGGCATGTAGGAATAGATCGCCTTGTCGTCGGAAATGCCGGTGCCCGGGGCATTGGCGATGGTGATGTTGCCGGCGCGGTAGACATCCATGATGCCGGGCACGCCGAGCGCCGAATCCGGCCGGAAGGTCAGCGGATCGAGGAAGTCGTCATCGACGCGACGGTAAAGCACGTCGATGGCCTCATAACCGCGGGTGGTGCGCATCTTGACCTTGCCGTCCATGACGCGCAGGTCGGAGCCTTCCACAAGCTCCACGCCCATCATGTCGGCGAGGAAGGAATGTTCGTAATAGGCGGAATTGTAGATGCCGGGCGTCAGCACCGCGACTCGCGGCTTGCCGGAACAGCCGGGCGGTGCGAGCGAGGCGAGCGACTGGCGCAGCAGATAGGGGTAATCCTCCACCCGCCGCACCCGGTTCTCGTGGAAGAGTTCCGGGAACATCTGCATCATCGTCTCGCGGTTTTCCAGCATGTAGCTGACACCGGAGGGCGTGCGGGCATTGTCTTCCAGAACGTAGAACTGGTCTTCGCCGGTGCGGACGATATCCGTGCCGACAATGTGGGTGTAGACGCCGCCGGGCGGGGTGAAACCGATCATTTCCGGCAGGAAGGCTTCGTTCTTCTCGATGATTTCGCGGGGGATGCGGCCGGCGCGGATGATTTCCTGCTTATGGTAGATATCGTCGAGGAAAGCATTGAGGGCGAGGACGCGCTGTTCGATGCCCTGGGCCAGTTTGCGCCACTCCCGTCCGGAGATGATGCGCGGGATGATATCGAAGGGGATCAGTTTTTCTGAACTGTCGGCATGGCCGTAGACTGCGAAAGTAATACCGGTTTTTCGAAAGATGTTTTCCGCGTCTTTTGATTTCTGGATCAGGTGTGCCCTGTCCTGTCGGCTGTACCACTCGTTATAGTTTTCATATGGGCTTCGCGGCGTGTCGTCCGCATTTATCATTTCGTCAAATGCCAACTTCGATGTCCCCTTTTTTGCCATATGAATACAACGCCAAATGCAATGCAAGAACTATGCGGAGCTCCTTGCGAAGATTTTTCACCACTCTAGAGTTTTAAAAAAGAAGCGTTTTTTCGGTTTCAGCCTATAAATGCGGCATTGGCAAATTGGTTGCGCGGGGATGAGGCGCGTATTGGGGTGGCGGTGCTGTGTGCGCCGTGGGCGAATGCATAAATTTTAGTCGGTCGCTTTCGGTTGATGAATATCGGGCGTCGCATCAGAAAATCTGAAAGATGCGATCACGAAAACGCCTTTGACCTTTCGTCGGGATGCGGATACCGCCTTGCTGAATGCCCGGTTCGATCTTTCGCCGGTTTGCGTGAAGCCGCAGAAATATCAATTCGCCGCCTTTCCCGCACCGTGTCCGGTTACGGGCATCGTGCGGCACAGGGGATGTTCCCATGTCGCTCGACCGTCTGGCTCCGGCCATCTTCGTCTTTCTCTGGTCGACCGGCTGGGTCACCGCCAAATATGCGGTCTATTATACCGGACCGCTGACCTTTCTCTGTCTGCGCTATCTGCTGGCGGGGGCGTTGCTGTGGGCGATCTGCCGCTTTTCCTCCATCCAGTGGCCTGAGCGGCGTGCCGATCTCTTCCGGGCGATCCTGTCCGGCGTTTTCCTGCACGGTCTTTATCTCGGCATGATCTGGTGGGCGATAGGGCAGGGTGTGCCGGCGGCGATCGGCGGCATCATCGCCGGTCTACAGCCGCTGATGACGGCGGTGGCCGCCCGCTACATGATCGGCGAAAGGATCTCGCCCTTACAGCGCGCCGGCCTGCTCATCGGCTTTGCCGGCATCGCCATTGCCGTGCTGCCGAAGGTCATGGCCACCGGTGCTGTCGGCCTGTCGGTGCCGCTTTACGCCGTGGCGGTGAATGTGCTGGGCATGACTTCGGTTACCTATGGCACGCTCTACCAGAAGAAATATGTCCATGGCGGAAACATCATGGCGGTGGCCACGCTGCAATATGTTGGTGCGCTGCTGGTCACCGTGCCCTTCGCGCTTCTGCTGGAGGATGGGCATGTGGATTGGAGCCTCGGCCTTGCCGCCACGCTCGCCTGGTCGGTGGGTGCGATCTCCATCGGCGCCGTGGCGTTGCTTCTTTATTTGATCCGGCGCGGGCAAGTCTCGCGGGCCGCCTCGCTGATCTATCTCGTGCCGCCGCTTGCGGCGGTGGAAGCAGCACTGCTTTTCGGCGAAACGCTGACACCCGCCATGATTGCCGGCACCGTTCTGGCGGTGACGGGGGGTTATCTCGCCAATCGCAGACCTGCCGCAGCGGTTGTCGCACGTTAGAGCGTTTTTCGAGTAGCGAAAGCGCTCTAACTCTTTGTTTTGCTGCATTTCCGGACGGAAAACCGGGCTCCACTTTTCCTGGAAATGCTCTAATTACCACAACCTCATATTAGGGGTTTGTTAACCATAAAATTATACCTCTCGTTAATCCAAAGATTTGGCGGGGGTTACATGTCTATTTCACGTCGTGGTGTTCTGTTCGGATTGCCGCTGTTTCTGGCCGGCTGCGCGAATACCGGCATCGGCCAGCAGAGGCTGAATTATGCGGCAAAGCCGGAGGAGAAATTCCCGCTTCCCGCCATGCATCTCGACAAGGTCAAGCCGGAACTGCGCCGGCAGGAAGTCACCTACGATACCAGGCACCCGGCCGGAACGGTTGTGGTGGATACGCCGGCGCGGCGGCTTTATTACGTTATGGGCGATGGTCGCGCCATGCGTTACGGCGTCGGCGTCGGCCGGCAGGGTCTTGCGCTGAAGGGCGATGCCTATATCGGCCGCAAGGCGGAATGGCCGTCCTGGACGCCGACCGCGAACATGATGCGCCGCGATCCGCGCAATCTGAAATTCGCCGGCGGCATGGCGGGCGGCCCGAACAATCCGCTCGGCGCACGCGCGCTCTATCTCTATCGCGGCGGTAACGACACAATGTTCCGTCTGCACGGCACCAACCAGCCGCAATCCATCGGCCACGCCATGTCGAGCGGCTGCATCCGCATGCTGAACCACGACATCATCGATCTTTACAGCCGCGTGCCGGTCGGTTCGAAGGTCGTCGTCTTGCAGGCGTGAGGAAGAGGCGGATTTTTCCGCCTTTGCCACGCCAGAAAATGCCTGTATCCTTGAGTTGATTTTTTCGGCAGACGGTCAATTTTATGCTTGAAAATCAACCATGTGTAGAATGCCTCCCTTTCTGTATTTAAGGGAGTTCTGCTATATCGGAAACGTGATTTCCGGTGTTCGAGACGTGTATCCATAAAGGGTTAAATGCACTGTATCGAGCGCGGCACCACTTCAACGGGGACACATGAACATGGCAACTTTCGACTCTCTCTCCCGCTATCGCCCGCAGGCACTCGGGGCGCTGCGCATCATGACGGCACTGCTTTTCATGGCGCATGGAACGCAGAAGCTGTTCGGCTTTCCGGCATCGCAGATGGAAGGCTCGCTGCCGACCCTGATGCTTGTAGCCGCACTGCTGGAATTCGTCGGCGGCATTCTCGTGCTGATCGGCCTGTTCACGCGACCCGTCGCCTTCATCCTGTCCGGCCAGATGGCGGTCGCCTATTTCATGGCGCATGCGCCGAGCAATTTCTTCCCGGCCCTGAACGGTGGCGACGCCGCCATCCTGTTCTGCTTCATCTTCCTCTATCTGTTTGTTGCCGGTCCGGGCGCCTTCTCGGTGGATGAGCGCCGGGCCTGATTGCCCGACCCGTCATCGATCTCTTTTGCAGAAGCTCCGCATGGTCACGCCGTGCGGAGCTTTTTTTTAGAGAATGATTGAAACTTCGGCCGTGGCCGAAGCATAGATGCTTGTTTTCGGGTTAAGAACGGATCATCCTGAACGCAGTTGGAAAATCGATCCGTGACCTCCCAGAACCCCATCGCCCGCGAATTGCTGTTTCTTGCCCTGTTGTCCACGCTGTGGGCCGCATCCTATACCTTCATCAAGATCGGGGTGGAGACGATACCGCCGATCACCTTCATCGCATCGAGAACGCTGATCGCCGGTCTGCTGCTCTTTGCGGTGATCCGGCTGCGCGGGCTGCGCCTGCCCACGGATTTGGCGACGTGGCGGCTGTTCTTCATTCAGGCCTGCATCAACAGCGTTCTGCCCTTCACGCTGATCGCCTGGGCGGAACAGAGCATCGATGCCGGTCTTGCCGTCATTCTCAATGCAACGACGCCGATCTTCACCTTTCTTCTCACCGCACTCGTTATCCGGCACGAGCCGGTCAGCGGGCGCAAGCTGTTTGGCACCATTGCCGGCATGACGGGTGTGTGCCTCATCATCGGCGTCGGAGCGCTGAGCGGCGCGGGCGAGGCGATATGGAGCCAGCTCGCCGTGCTGACGGCGGCTTTTTCCTATGCTTGTGCGGCCATTTTCAGTAAAAATTTCAAGGGGCTCGACCCGATCATGCCGGCCGCCGGCTCGCTTATCTGCGGCGCTGTTTTCCTGTTGCCCGTGAGCCTGATCGTCGACCGGCCCTGGACATTGTCGCCTTCGGCGGCGTCACTGACGGCGCTCCTGTGCCTCAGCGTCTTTTCGACCGCGCTCGCCTTCATGATCTATTTCCGGCTGATGCAGACGCTGGGCTCCGTCGGCACCACCTCGCAGGCCTATCTCAGGGTGCCGGTCGGCGTCGCCATCGGCATGGCGTTTCTGGGGGAAATGCCGACACCTGCCATGTGGGTGGGGCTCGTCTGCGTTATTGCCGGCGTGCTGGCCATGACCCTGCCGTCACGGCGTCGTCCGGTCGCACAGGGCGGGTGAAGGCAAAGAAAAGCCCGCTACCGGGCGGCCTCTGCATGCACTCCCTCATTCCTGTGCTTGTCACAGGAATCCAGTCGACGCGCGTCTGCACGACGGGAAGAGTCCTTTCAGCCCAAGGACTTGGGCTGGCTGGATCCCTGTGACAAGCACAGGGATGAGGAGGAAGCGTCGTGGCAATCTCCTACAGACACCAGGTTGAGACCGGACTTCTCCGCCTTACAAACGAAAAAGCCGGGCGAAAGCCCGGCTTAACGATTGACGTCTCTTAGCGGTTACGGCCGCGATGGCCGTTGCCGGAAGCGCGCTTTTCCTGGCCGTTGCCGCCGGCAGGGGCGTGCCGGTTGGCGCCGCTGCCGCCGGGCTTGCGGGCCGGACGGCGGTGCTTGCGCGGGCCGGCCGGGCGGCCTGCGTCGCCTTCAGCCTGCTTGACGCGCTTGAAGTCGGAGGTGACTTCCAGATCGTTGTCCGCGTCGCGCGGAGCATGGTGGCGCGACGGGCGGGATTCGCCGTTGTGACGGCCGCCTTCGCGGGGACCGCGCTGATGGCCGCCATTGTTGTTGCGGCCGCCGCGGTTGTTGTTGGGGCGCGTCGGGCTGGCAAGACCGGCCGGGCGTTCGCCGGAGGCGACCGGAATATCGATCTTCATCAGCTTTTCGATGTCGTGCAGCAGGCGGGTTTCGTCCGGTGCGCAAAACGCAATGGCGATGCCGTCGCGACCGGCACGGGCGGTACGGCCGATGCGGTGGACATAGGCGTCGGGCACTTCCGGCAGGTCGTAGTTGAAGACGTGGGTGACGGCCGGAATGTCGATGCCGCGGGCAGCGACGTCGGTTGCCACCAGCACCTTGATCTCGCCATCCTTGAAGCCCTTGAGAGCGCGCTCGCGCTGGCCCTGGCTCTTGTTGCCGTGGATGGAGGCGACCTTGAAGCCGATATGTTCGAGATGCTTGTAAAGCTTCTCGGCGCCGTGCTTGGTGCGCAGGAACACGATGGCGCGGCCATCCGGGTTTTCGTTGAGCGACTTCTTCAGAAGCTCGGTCTTGTCGTTCTTGCCGGCGACGAAGTGAACATATTGCTCCACCTTGTCGGCTGCCTTGCCGGGCGGGGTCACTTCCACCTTGAGCGGATCGGTCAGGTAGCTGTGGGCCAGATCGGCGATCGCCTTCGGCATGGTGGCCGAGAAGAGCAGCGTCTGGCGCTTGGCCGGCACCATCTTCGAAATCTTGCGCAGATCGTGGATGAAGCCGAGGTCGAGCATCTGGTCCGCTTCATCGAGCACCAGATAGGTGACCTTGGAGAGCGAGATGGCGTTGCGGGCGATGAGGTCCAGCAGGCGGCCGGGGGTCGCCACCAGAATGTCCGTGCCCTTTTCGAGCTGGAGCTGCTGCTTGTTGATCGACGCACCGCCAACCACCTGGTTGATGCGCAGCGGCGTCTTCTTCACGAAGGAGCGCAGGTTTTCGCCGATCTGGTTCACCAGCTCGCGCGTGGGGGCGAGGATGAGGGTGCGGCAGGTGCGGTTTGCCGGGCGGTCCGCCTGCTTCATCAGCATTTCGATGATGGGCAGGCCGAAAGCGGCGGTCTTGCCGGTGCCGGTCTGTGCGAGGCCGATCAGGTCACGGCCTTCGAGCAGCAGCGGAATGGCCTTTGCTTGAATGGGAGTAGGGGTCGTATAGCCAAGCTGGGTAACGCTGGCCACGATCTTTTCGGAGAGGCCGAGTTCGCTAAAACTGGTCAATATAATGCCTTTCGGGGCGCCAAAAACCAATCGTCCGGAACAGGGCTGCTGTCCGGCGGTTTCGGCGTCAAGAACCCCGCGTGAATTGGGAACTTGTGGGTTGGAATAACTTTCTGCGCATCAGTGCGGCACATGCCGTCTTCTGTATTCTCTGCGCTTTTCCTTCATGCGGGCCAGATTCCTTTTTAAGGATGTCTTCCGGTCATACGCTGCAGCTCACGCGGCTGCCGAAGGTGAAAGCTTGAGGGCCATGTGGGCGTTTTGTGCGTCAAAGTCAAGCGATAGTTTTGTAACGCCGCCGCCGGAGGGCGCATGGCAGCCATGCGTACCGGTAGCCGGCGATTGCCGGGACGGCGCGGGCGCCAGCGAAGAATTATGGTTAAAAAAGGGTAACGGCACCCTCGGATACATAGCAAAGATCGATTTTCTCACATAACGTTTTTTATGATGGCGTCCGGAAATATTTGATTCGACAGGAATGGACTGCAAGGTGTGGAGTATCGATTGACCGAAGGCTGCGGGTTGCTGGAAAAGGCTTGCAGGGCCGTGGCCGCCCTGGACCTGCCCGCGTGCATCAAGGACAGCGAACTTCGCTATATCGCGGTCAATTCCGCCTATGCCCGGATCATGGGGCGTCCGTCCGGGGCATTCAAAGGACACACCAGCCTTTCCCTTTCCGCCGATATTCGCGATGCCGAGCGTGAGGACAGGGAGCGCCGTTCGCTGGTCTTCGCCACGGATGAGATGATTGCCTGCCATGGTGGGGGCGCGTCCGGGCCATACACGCTTCGCTGCGAACGTTTCACCGGTGACGACGGCAATCTGTTCCTGTTCGAAGCGTTCGAGGACATGCCGTCCGCCACCGTGGAGGTTTTTCCGCAAGCCGACAGCGCTTCGGAGCTGCTGTTCGGCAGCGGCGTGATCGATCTCGTCGATGCGGGTATCGTGATCTATGACCGCGAAAACCGGCTGGTCTACTGCAATACTCGCTTCAGGGAATTCTACAGCGCGCTCGGTGTCGACCTGAAGGCCGGCGTTCCGCTCGAGACGCTGATGAGGGCGATTTATTTTTCGAGCGGTTACCGCGATGCGAAGGACGGCGATCCGGCGTTCGAAGGGTGGATGCAGGAGCAGCTACGGGATTTTTCACTGCCCTATCTCGAAAGGGTGGAGCAGTTTGCCGATGGCCGCTGGGTGCGCATGGTCAACAAGCGGCTGGAAAACGGCATGCTGGTGGGGCTGCGGGTGGATGTCACCGAGTTCAAGGCGCATGAGACGCTTCTGAGCACGCAGATCCGCGAGACCTGGCTTCTGCGCGCCGCGCTTGAGCAATTGCCGGTCGGCGTGTTCCTGAGAGATCAGGACAGACGGCTGACCTTTGCCAATGCGGCCTATGAGAAATTTCTGGGCGGCAGCCTCGCCGACCATATCGGCAAGACCGAATGCGAGATGTTTCCGGAGGAAGGCCCGCAGTTCCAGCGAGAAAACGAGCATATTCTGCAAACCGGTGAAGCCATTGAAAAGACCGGAAGCGTTCCGCTTTCGGATGGCGGGGCCATTCCCGTCATCACAAGGCTCGGCCGGGTCGCGACGCCGGACGACGACTATTATCTGGTGGGCTCGGTCACCGATGCCAGCCTGCTGCAGGACCGGGAAAAGGCGCTGATCGCCGCGCAGGCCGAGGCTGAGGCGCTGCACCGCCAGCTCGAAGCGGTTCTTCATGCCCTGCCGGTGGGCGTGCTGCTGCTCAGCGCCGATCTCATCATCGAATATGTCAATCCGTTCTTTTATGAGGTCTGGGGCGAGATCGGCGGCGAGAAGTCGCTTGTCGGCAAAAGTTATCGCGAATTCATGGAGATGAATTTCGACAGCGGCCTTTATGACTATGGCGACAGGCCTTTCGATGAGGTCTATGGCGAGCGGGTGCAGCGGCTTCTGAAGGAGGAGGTCTTTGCGCCCCGCGAGGTGCGCAGCAAAAGCGGCAAGGTCACGGTCATTTCGAAAACCCGGCTCGAAGGCGGGAAAATCCTCAGCACCTATGCCGATGTTACCGATGTGCGCATGCGCGATGTTGAGATCAGCAAGGCGAAGGCCGAACTGGAGCGGGTCGGCGAATATATGCAGGGCGCTACCCGCGCCATGGCGCAGGGGCTGGTGCTGGTCGAGCAGGGCACCATCATCATGTCCAACGAGGCGATGGCGCGCATGTTCGACGTGCCGCCGCATCTTCTGGAAAAGGGTTGCAACTGGTCGGGTTTCTTCGCCCATTGCGCCGGGCGCGGCGATTTCGGCACGGCCGGGGAGGCTGCCGAGACGCTGCGCGCCTGGAGGGAGAATATCGCCGCCAACCGGCCGTTTTCCTGGCTCATCCATGTCGCCGGCAAAAGCTGGCTCAATCTGGAGGCTACCAACAGTTCCGGCAATTACTGGCTCATCATCGTCACCGATGTGACCGAGATGAAGCTGCGTGAAGAGGAATTGCAGCGGCTGCTTTCACGCGCGGAAGCGGCGGACCGGGCCAAATCGGAATTCCTGGCCAATATGAGCCATGAAATCCGCACGCCGATGAACGGCGTTCTCGGCATGGCGGAGCTTCTGGCCAAGTCCAATCTCGATACGCGCCAGAAGACCTTCACCGATATCATCGTCAAATCCGGCAATGCGCTTCTGACGATCATCAACGACATTCTCGATTTCTCGAAGATCGAGGCCGGGCAGATGAGGCTGCGCAGCGTGCCCTTCGATCCGGCGGAGGCGGTCGAGGATGTGGTGTCGCTGCTGTCCTCGGCGGCGCTTGAAAAGGACATAGAGCTGATCGTCCGGATCGATGCCTCTGTCTTCGGCAAGGTCATCGGCGATGCCGGGCGCTTTCGGCAGATCGTCACCAATATCGTTGGAAACGCCGTCAAGTTCACCGAAATGGGGCATGTGCTGGTCCAGCTTTCGGCACGTTCGGCGGAAGCCTCCGAGGCCATCCTGTCGCTGCGCGTCGAAGACAGCGGCATCGGCATTCCGGCCGACAAGCTTGAAACCATCTTCGACAAGTTCAGCCAGGTCGACGGCTCCGCCACGCGCCGGCACGAGGGAACGGGGCTGGGGCTGGCGATTACGGTCGGTCTCGTCGGCCTGTTCGACGGCGCGATCAAGGTCGTCAGCGATGTCGGCAGGGGATCGACCTTCGAGGTCAATATTCCCTTTCAGGTGACCGAGAGACAGCGCGACCTCCCGCTTCTTTCCGTGGCGATCGACGATATCCGCGTGCTCGTCATCGACGATAACGACGTCAATCGCCGCATCCTGACGGAGCAGTTGCGCAGTTGGGGCATAGACGGCCACGCGGTGGAAGACGGGCCTTCCGGCATCGCCGTGCTTGAGGAGGCGGCGTCGCTCGGTTTTTCCATCGACGCCATCGTTCTCGATTATCATATGCCTGTCATGAACGGGCTGGATGTGGTGGAGCGGATCCGGGCGGATGCGCGCTTTGACGACATTGCCATTGTTTTCCTGACCTCCATGGATGTCGTCGGCGACGAGACGCTGTTCACCGATCTCAATGTGCAGGCGCATCTGATGAAGCCGGCGCGGGCGCGCCTCCTGCGTTCCACCCTGTTCGATGTGGTGCGGGATGTGCGGCTGAAACGTGCCCGGCAAGCGCCGGTCCCGCGTGAAACAGGTCGCGGTGACGGCGCCGTCCGGCCGGAAAAAGGCTCCGCCGAAAGAAAGCAGCGCGATGCCGTATCGACGGCGGTGCCGGCGCGGCATCGGCCGAGCCTTGTCGATGTGCTGGTGGCCGAGGACAATGACGTCAATCAGATTGTCTTCACCCAGATATTGCAGCAGGCGGGTCTGCGCTTTCTGATCGTCGGCAATGGCAAGAAAGCCGTGCAGGCATGGCAGGAGAACAATCCCGCCATCATCCTGATGGATGTCTCGATGCCGGTCATGAACGGACATCAGGCGACGCAGGCCATCCGCGCCGCGGAACAGACCGCCGCCGACGGCCGGCATGTGCCGATCATCGGCGTTACCGCCCATACGCAGGAGGCGGATCGGGAACTATGCCTTGAGGCAGGCATGGATGATTATCTGTCGAAGCCCATCAGCCCGGAAACGCTCGAAGACAAGATCGCGCAATGGCTGGGCGAAAACATGCCGCGCCGCGACGTGCCGGGCGTGTGACTATCCGCAGCGACTGCGGGTCTCCGAATTGCTTCAGCCGGAGCGCTATTTCCATGACGCATTTTCAGACGCAAAACCGCTTCACAGTTTTGCTGAAAATGCTTTGGTCCCGCAGAGCATTTCCCGCTTTCCGGCAAAACCTTTCCGGCGCTCCAGCTGAAAACCGGCGGCGATGAGGTTGCGGCGAACGAAGCCGGCGGCGGCATAGGTGGCGAATGTGCCGCCCGGCGCCGTCTTTGCGAAAAGCGTCTGCATGATTTCCAGCGACCACATGTCAGGATTGCGCGCGGGTGCGAAGCCATCGAGAAACCAGGCGTCGAAACTTTCCTCGCTTGCGGAAATGCCGGCGAGCGCTTCGCCGCAAACCACCGTCAGGCGCGTTTCGTCATCGAGCTGGATTTCGACCCGCCCTTTCGGCTCGGCGGGCCAGAGGGCGGTGAGCGCCTTGCGTTCGGCATCCACTTCCGGCCAGCGGGAAAGCGCCCGGTCGATTTCCTCCGCCTTCATCGGGTAGAGTTCGAAGGAGATGAAATGCAGACTGGAGCGGCTGTTGCGCATCTCTTTCCACTGGCGCCATGTCTCGCAGAGGTTAAGCCCGGTGCCGAAGCCCAGTTCGCCGATGCGAAAGGCGCCCTCCCGTCCGAGCCAACGCTCTGGCAGGCCGTTTCCGGAGAGGAACACATGGCCGCATTCCAGCCGGCCATCCGTCTGGCAATAAAAATGGTCGTCAAAGGCCAGTGAATAGGGCATATCCCCGTCACGCCAGTCGAGCGCGGCGGGGGCTTCCCCAGCCGGTGAACCGGCCGCTGCGCCGGTCTCTGTGATATTTTCGTTGGAATGTTTCATGGCTAAAGCCGATAATCCCGCTTTCGAACAGGGTCAATCTCCAAGATTGCCGGCCTCCGTGCCGCTTCTCATCGTCGGCGGCGGCATCATGGGGCTGTGGGCCGCCGTCAAGGCGGAACGGCTCGGCATCGAGACGTTGCTGGTGGAGGCGGATCGCCCCGGCGGCGGCGCCAGCGGCGGGCTGCTGGGCGCGTTGATGCCGCATATGCCGGACCGCTGGTCGGACAAGAAGCAGTTCCAGTTCGATGCCCTCGTTGCGCTGGAAAAAGAGATTGCCGGGCTGGAGGCGGAGACCGGGCTTTCCGCCGGCTATCGCCGTTCCGGCCGTATCATTCCATTGCCGAAGCCGCATCTGCGCGCCATTGCCGAACGGCACGAACGGGATGCGCTGGAGAACTGGGTGTCGGGCGAGCGCCGGTTCCATTGGCATGTCGGCGACAGGCCTTCGGTCGCTGGCTGGGTGGATGATGCGGTGGGTGAGGCGGGTTTCGTGTTCGATACGCTGGCGGCGCGGGTCTCGCCACGTGCGATGATCGCCCTTCTTTCGGCTTTTCTCGGCAAGGCGCGGCATGTGCGGCTGGCGGAAGGTTGCCGCGTTCTTTCGCTCGACGCGGATGCCGGGCGGGCGGTGCTGTCGTCGGGCGACGCGGTTTCTTTCGGCCATGTCATCGTCGCCAGTGGCCATGGTTCCTTCCCCCTGATCCGCGATGCCCTCGGCCTGGAGGCCGGTGTGACGCTGGGGCAGGCGGTGAAGGGGCAGGCAGCACTTCTCGACGCGACGGCCGACCCGGCGATGCCGGTCGTGTTCCTGAACGGTCTTTATATCGTGCCGCATGAGGATGGCACGGTCGCGATCGGCAGTACCAGCGAAGATTGTTTTTCCGATCCCTTCAGTACCGATGAAAAGCTCGAAAAACTGCTTGCGGATGCGTCTGCCGTTGTTCCCTCGCTTGCCGGCGCGCCGGTGCTGGAACGCTGGGCCGGGCTGCGCCCGAAGGCGGTGGGGAGGGACCCGATGGTGGGCACGATCCCCGGCCATCCGAAGCTCGTTGCGCTGACCGGCGGCTTCAAGGTCAGCTTCGGGCTTGCGTATTTTCTTGCCGATGCGGCGTTGCAGACCGTGCGCGGTCACACGCCTGTCATCCCCTCGGGCTTTCACCTTCAACAACACGTGAGTATTGCCGTCGCGGACTTTAGAAAGTTCTGATCAGGCCGCCCACGTCGTTAATCTGTCACGCAAATCACTTATCTGCTGGCCTGCAACGAGGCCGGTTTGTCCGCTTTTGCGGCGAGGTGACAGCGCATGCGATACGCCATTCATTTCACGCCTTCCCCCAATGACCCCCTGACGCAGGCGGCTGCCGCGTGGTTGGGGCGCGATGCCTATTCCGGTCAGGCGGTGGAGCCGCCGGGCATGATCGATCTCGGCATGCAGGAGATTTCCTACCATACGGCGCTGCCGCGCCGTTACGGTTTCCATGGCACGATCAAGGCTCCCTTCCGTCTTGCGGAGGGCCATTCAGAGGCCGCGCTTCTGCGCGACCTGATGTATTTTTCCGGCAGGCAGGAGCCCTTCACGCTGCCGCAACTGGTGGTGGCAAGGCAGGAGAATGTCTTCAGCCTCGTTCCCGAGCGCCCCTGCGAAGTGCTGCATTTCTTTGCCGCCCGGGTGGTGCAGGAATTCGACCGTTACCGGGCGCCGCTCTCCGACGCGGAAATCGAGCGCGCGGATCCGGACCGGCTTTCGGCCTCGCAGCTCACCAATCTGCATCGCTGGGGCAGCCCGCACGTGATGGACGAGTTCCGGTTCCAGATGTCGCTGACGGGCGGTGTGGAAGCTTCCAGCAGCCAGAGGATAGAGCGGGCCGTGCGCAAGGTTTTCGAGCCGCTGCTCACCCGGTCCCTGCAGTTTTCCAGCCTTGCGCTTTTCATCGAGGATGAGCCGGGCGCGCCTTTCCGGGTACACTCGCTTCACCCCATGGGCCGCGTTTCCGCCCGAAAGATCGCCTGAAGAGCGCGTCGGAGTAATCGTATACAAAAAAGCATCGGAATGTCGGCAAGATTGATCTCGACATTCCGGATGCGGATGCTACCGTTCGGATATCGCATATCTGAAGCGTGTGTTGCGCCCCTTCCGGGTCATCGCGCTTCGGAGGTCTGTTTTATGTCTCCCGAAATCGGTTTCCGCCTTGGGAGAGATGTTCTGGGTGGCTGCATGATTTCCGAAAATTACTCCCGCAATCTGGTGGGCTATGGCCGCAATGTTCCCGATCCGAAATGGCCGGGCGGCGCGCGCATCGCCGTGCAATTCGTCATCAATTACGAGGAGGGTGGTGAGAGCTGCATTCTCGACAATGACAAGGCGTCGGAATCGCTGCTGTCGGAAATCGTCGGCGCCCAGCCCTGGCCCGGCCAGCGCAACCTGAACATGGAATCGATCTATGAATATGGTTCGCGCGCCGGTTTCTGGCGGCTGTGGCGCATGTTCACCGGTCTTGGCGTCACCACCACCGTTTACGGCGTGACCGCCGCCATGGCCCGCAACCCGGAAGCCGTTGCGGCGATGAAGGAAGCGGGCTGGGAAATCGCCAGCCACGGTTATCGCTGGCTGGAGTACAAGGATTTTTCCGAAGAGGAAGAGCGCAAGCATATAGTCGAAGCCGTGCGTCTGCATACGGAGGTTACCGGCGAGCGTCCTTACGGCATGTATCAGGGCAAGCCTTCGGACAATACGCTGCGCCTTGTCATGGAAGAGGGCGGTTTCCTCTATTCGTCGGATTCCTATGCGGACGATCTGCCCTATTGGGTGAAGGGTGCGAAGGATGAGCCTTTCCTGATCATTCCCTATACGCTCGAAACCAACGATATGCGTTTCGCCACGCCGCAGGGCTTCAATTCCGGCGACCAGTTCTTCACCTATCTGAAGGACGCTTTCGATGTGCTTTATCAGGAAGGTGTCGAGGGTGCGCCCAAGATGATGAGCGTCGGCCTGCATTGCCGCCTTGTCGGCCGTCCCGGCCGCGCCGCAGCCCTTCGCCGTTTCATCGAATATGTGCTCGGCCATGAGAAAGTGTGGATCCCGCAGCGCATCGAGATTGCCCGTCACTGGCATGAACATCACAAGCCGGAGGTGCTTTGATGGTGACGCGTGAGGACTTTGTCACCCGTTTCGGCGGCGTGTTCGAACATTCGCCTTTCATCGCCGAGCGAGCCTATGATGCTGGTGGAGCCGGCCTTGAGCTGACGGCGAAGGCGGTTCACGCCGCGCTTAGCGCGCAGTTTCGCGCCGCTTCCGAGGCGGAAAGGCTCGGCGTATTGCGGGCGCATCCCGATCTTGCCGGCAAGCTGGCGATTGCGGGCGAGTTGACGGCCGACAGCCGCAACGAACAGGCCGGTGCGGGGCTGGACCGCCTTACCCCGGAAGAGCACGCCCGTTTTACCGCGTTGAACAGCGCCTATACCGAAAAATTCGGCTTTCCTTTCATCATCGCGGTCAAGGGGCTGAACAGGCACGATATTCTTTCCGCCTTCGAGACGCGCATCGGTAACGGTGCAGCCGAAGAATTTGAGACGGCGACGGCGCAGGTGGAAAAGATCGCCTGGCTTCGCCTTTCCTCGATGCTGCCGGAAGGCTGAATTGGCGAGCGGTGGCCGTTCTGCTAGAATCGCGCCGTCTGGAGATGAAGATCATGAGACCTTCCGAGGTGCTGGAAAAGAACAGGGAAGCGATCCGCGAAGCGACGAAACGCTTCAACGCGGCAAACCCGCGCGTGTTCGGCTCCGTCGCCCGCGGCGAGGACCGGCCGGACAGCGATCTCGACATCCTGGTGGATGCGCTGCCGGGCACGACATTGTTCGATCTCGGCGGTTTGCTGGAGGAATTGAAGGCGCTGCTTGGTGTCGAGGTCGACGTCGTCACCTCAGGCGGCCTGCATTCGGATATACGGGCGCGCGTTCTGAAGGAAGCCAAAGCGGTATGAGTACGGATCGGCTTCTGCTCTATCTGAAGGAGATGGATGTTGCCGCCTCCAGAATACAGGATTTCATTCAGGATATGGATGAGGCCGCTTTTTCTTCCGACACGCGGACGCAGATGGCGGTCATGATGGGTCTTGCCCTGATTGGCGAGGCGGTCGCCAAGCTGGACAAGCACTACCCCGCATTTTTACAGCAGCACCTGGAAATCCCCTGGATCAAGATGAAGGGTATGCGCAATCTGATCGTGCATGATTATTTCCGGGCGGAGCTCTCGGTCGTCTGGAAAACGATAACGCAGAGCATTCCTGATCTGCAGGCGCGTCTCTCCCTCCTCCGAAACTGGCATGCCCAAGGTGAATGACATTTGACTGATTTTCTCGACATAAAACCTCTCACCAAAGAGGCTTTCGCATCCTTCGGCGATGTGATCGAAACGACACCCTCTTCCATGCGGCATATCAATGGCGGCCAGACCGAGCGGCACCATGCGCTTGCAGCTCCGGAGACGGCGGGTGAGGGTGCGCGTGTCATCCTCAATATTTTCCGCGGGCAGCCGCGCGCCTTTCCGCATCAAATCGAAATGATGGAGCGGCATCCGCTCGGCAGCCAGAGTTTTTCGCCGCTTTCCGGCCGACCCTTCCTCGTGGTCGTCGCCGATGACGATGGCGGCCGGCCCGGCCGGCCGCAGGTGTTTCTGGCGCGGGGCGATCAGGGCGTGAATTACCGCCGCAATGTCTGGCATTATCCGCTGATGCCGTTGCAGGCGGTTTCGGATTTTCTGGTTGCCGACCGCGATGGACCGGGTAACAATCTGGAAGAGTATTTTTTCGATAAGCCCTATATGATCGCGGAGCCCAAGCCATGACCGGTTTGACCACCCATGTCCTCGATGCCGCCCAGGGCACGCCCGCCGAAGGGCTGACGATCGAGCTCTACCGGCTCTCCGGCGATCGCCGCGAGAAGCTGAAAACGGTGCAGACCAATAGCGACGGCCGTGTCGATGGCGGGCCTCTGCTCGTTGGCGACAGTTTCAAGGCCGGCGAATATGAGCTGGTTTTCCATGCCGGCGATTACATGCGCGGCAAGGGTGTGGCGCTGCCGGAGCCGGCCTTTCTCGATATTATCCCGATCCGTTTCGGCATTGCCGATGAGAGCGGCCACTACCATGTGCCGCTTCTGCTTTCGCCCTATAGTTATTCCACCTATCGAGGAAGCTGATTGCCATGATCTTTGCCGCCATTGCCGATATTCACGGAAACTGCGCCGCGCTTGAAGCCGTGCTGGAGGATATCGCGAGGCTTGGCATCAAGGACATCGTCAATCTCGGCGATTGTTTCAGCGGCCCGCTGGAAGCGGGGTTTACCGGCGATGTGCTTGTTAGCAACTGGATTCCCAGCATTCGCGGCAATCATGACCGGGAACTGATCGACCGTGCCCCGGAGGAGATGGGAAGCTGGGAAAGGCCGGCGCATGCGCAGCTGAGCGCCGCCCATTTGGACTGGCTGCAAACCCTGCCATTCAGCATGGTGTTCAAGGATGTCGCCTATTGCTGCCATGGCTCGCCGCGTGACGATCTGGAATATTGGCTGGAAACGCTGTCGCCGGAAGGCGTTCTGAAATTGCGGCCACTGGCCGAAATCGAAGCCATGGCGGAAGGCATCACCCAGCCGCTGATGCTGTGTGGCCATACCCATATTCCCCGCACCGTGCAGCTTTCCGACGGCCGGCTGATCGTCAATCCCGGCAGCGTCGGCTGCCCCGGCTGGAAGGACGACACGCCTTTCGACCATCACGTCGAGGCCGGCCACCCGCTTGCCACCTATGCCGTGCTGGAAGAGACCGGGCGCGGCTGGCAGGTCTATTTCCGCAACATCCGTTACGACAATATGGCGATGGCCGAGATGGCGAAGGTCAACGGCATGCCTCGTCTCTCCGATGCGCTGGCGAGTGGTTGGCTTCGCAAACGGGCTTGAATTGCCCAGGGAGTTGTACTATTTGTTGTACAACTTTCATCGGGGTTCATCCATGCGTACCGTTATGTTTTCAAAAGCACGCGAATCCCTTGCATCGCTTCTGGATGAAGTGTCGCAGGACCGAGTGACTGTGGAAATCGTGCGCCGCGACAAGCCGTCCGCCGTTCTTATCGATAAGGACGAGTATGAAGGCTTGATGGAAACCTTGCATCTCTGCTCGTCGCCGGAGAATTTCGCCAGACTTAGAAAGTCGATGTCCGATGTGGACGCGGGTACTTTCGAAAGCCATGATCTTATCGACTGATTTTTCAAACCCATCGCGCATGAGTGCGAGCTTCCATCAGGAGAAACTCTCATGCAGCAAAAGGGCGCGATTGCTCTCGGCTGGAGCCATCAGGGCTGGGAAGACTATCTTCACTGGCAGCAATATGATCGCAAGATGCTCGAACGCATCAATGAACTCATCAAGGATTGTCGACGGCATCCGTTTGAAGGGATCGGAAAACCTGAGCCACTGCGTTTTCAGTTGAAGGGCCTATGGTCACGCAGGATTTCGCAGGAGCATCGGCTTGTCTACGAGTTGCGCGGCGAAGCGGAAAAGACGGTTCTGATCATTCACCAGTGCCGTTTCCACTACTGATCCTCACCCCTCGCTGGTCATCACCACGCAGGAATAAGATTGCGCCTTCAGTTCCTTGCAGGCAGAAACCGCCGAAGACTGGTCTTCGAAGCCGGTGAAACGGGCGCGGTAGAGGGTCGCCGATCCGCTTTGCACGGCTTCGGTATAGGGAGCGATCCCGGCATAATTTCCGGCGATGTTGGAGCGGGCATTGGCGAGCAGCGTGCGGGCGGCGGCTTCGCTGTCGGTGGCGGCGATCTGCACTTCCCAGCGGCTTCTCTGGCCCGTGGGCTGGCTGACGGAGGCTGCCGCGGGGGCCGGCCGCGGGATGGCCGAAACCTGCATCATGTCGGCCATCTGGTTATTCGCCGTGGCGATCTGCATGGCGACCGGATCTTGGCGGCGTTCGGCGAACATCGGCAATGGTATGGAGGTGGGGGTTACTGAGGCCGTGGGCGCGGCTGCGGGCGTCACAGCAAAGGTGCGGCTGACATTGGCGCTGGCGACGAGCTGTTCGGTGTTGCGGCTTCTCGATGCCTGCGGCACGGCCTTGTCGAGAAGGGCGGCCATCTGCGCATCGCGGCTACGCGCCGTCTTGCCGCCCAGCACCACGCCGACGACGCGGCGACCATTGTGATTGACGGCGCTGACGAGGTTGAAGCCGGAGGCATTGGTATAACCGGTCTTGATGCCGTCCATGCCCTGATAACGATACATCAGATTGTTATGGCCACGGATGCGCTTGCCTCGGAAACTGAAGGATTCCATGGCGAAGAGGCCATATTCCTTGGGAAAGTCGCGCTGCAGCGCCAGGCCGAGTTTCGCCATGTCGCGCGCCGTCGTCACCTGCGATTTGCTGGGCAGGCCGGAAGCGTTGCGGAACACCGTTTTCGTCATGCCGAGCTGGCGGGCCTTGCGGGTCATCATCTCGGCGAACCTTGCCTCGGAGCCGCCGAGATGATCGCCCATGCCTTCCGCCATGTCATTGGCGGATTTGACGATCATGCCGTAGACCGCCTCGCGCACGGTGAAGGTCTGCCCCTGGCGCACATAAAGCTTCGAGGGGATAACGGCTGCACCGTTCTTGGACATCTTTATCTTCTGGTCCCAGCGAAGCCGGCCGGCATGCAGCGCTTCGAAGGTCATGTAGAGCGTCATCATCTTGGTGAGCGAAGCGGGGTGGTTCAGCACATCGGCATTGCGGGCGGCCAGAACCTTGCCGGTATTGGCATCCATGATGAAATGGGCGTAACCGGCTTGGGCAGGCGATGCCTGCAATGAGAGGATCGCGCAAAAGAAGGCGAGTGCGAAGACCCATGCGCCCGCCATTCCCCGTTTGATCGTTCCCGACATGATCCACCCCTTTTGTTCGGCCGCCGCGATGAGCGAAGTTTTACTGACACTTTCCGGCAACAAAACCGCTAAAACTTTAGAGATCGCTTTCATGCTTAATTAAGTATGAATTTCAAGGCGGCGGCGGGCCTCACAATTTCCTTGCAAAGAAACCAACCGTCCGGTATGTTCCGAAACATGAAAAATGCACATGAACGGAAAAAGCAGCCTGAGATCGTTCGCCGCAGTCTTCTCGATTGCGCGTCGAAACTCGCTGCCGAACAGGGTGTTGCAGCACTTTCCGTGCAGGCGGTGGCGGATGCCGCCGGGGTGACGAAGGGTGGGTTGTTTCATCATTTCGCCTCCAAGCAGGCTTTGCTGGAGGCGGTGATGGCGGACCTTCTTTCGGCGCTGGACGCGGAAATCGATGCGCTCATCTCACAGGATTGTGAAGCTTACGGATGCTTCACGAGGGCCTATGTGAACGCGGTTTTCGCCGATCGCGACCGGGAATCGGGCAGGCAATGGGCGGCGTTATCGGTGTCGATGGTTGGTGAACCGTCGCTCAGGCGCATGTGGACCAGCTGGTTCGAAGGACGTCTCATCCGTCATAAGGAAACGGATGAGGGGGTGGTATTGGAACTCGTAAGGCTAGCGGCTGACGGCATCTGGTTTGCCGATCTTCTGGCCGATGACGGCAGGGAAGGTGGCGACAGGGCGGCTCTCAGAGCCCGGATGATCGCGCAGACGAAAAAGGAAATGGAACAATGAACGCGGCTATCTTCACCTACGGGGCGCTCGTCGCGGCCATTGTCTGCGAGGTCATCGCCACCTCGTTCCTGCAGCAGTCGCAGCAGTTCACCCGGCTGTTGCCGACGGTGCTGATGGCGCTGTTTTACGGTGCGGCCTTTTATCTGCTGTCGTTCACGCTGCGGGCGCTGCCGGTGGGCGTGGCCTATGCGATCTGGAGCGGGCTCGGCATCGTGCTGATTTCCGGTATCGGTTATTTCGTGTTCCGCCAGGCGCTGGATATCGCCGCTGTCGTCGGCCTCGGGTTTATCGTGACGGGGGTGGTGATCGTGAATGTATTTTCGAAGACGGTGGGGCATTGATAGGGCCTCTCCACCTCATTCCTGTGCTTGTCACAGGAAACCAGCCGGCGCGCGTCTGCGCGACGGAGGGACTTTCTTTCAGCCCAAGGACTTGGGCTGGCTGGATCCCTGTGACAAGCACAGGGATGAGGGAGGCAGCGTACGGACTTTCTGAGACGCCGGCTCTGAGGCATCACCTCACCTGCTACAGCGTCACCATCACGCCAGAACGCTGCGGTCCACATCCGTAATCAGCCTTTTGCCGCAAAGCGCCATGCTGACATCCATCTCCTTGCGGATGATCTCCAGCGCCGTTGTCACGCCCTGCTTGCCATCGGCACCGAGGCCATAGAGGAAGGGGCGGCCGATATAGGTGCCTTTGGCGCCGAGCGCCACGGCCTTCAGCACGTCCTGACCGGAGCGGATGCCGCCATCCATATGCACCTCGACCCTGTCGCCGACGGCATCGACGATCTTCGGCAACATGGCGATGGAGGAGTGCGCGCCGTCGAGCTGGCGGCCGCCATGGTTGGAGACGATGATGGCGTCAGCGCCGGTATCGAGCGAGGCGCGTGCATCTTCCTCGTCAAGGATGCCCTTGAGGATGAGCTTGCCGCCCCAGCGTTCCTTGATCCATTCGACATCCTTCCACGACAGGCGCGGATCGAACTGCTCCGCCGTCCAGGAGGAGAGCGAGGAGAGGTCGGAGACATTTTTCGCATGACCGACGATGTTACCGAAGCTGCGGCGCTTGGTGCGAGCCATGTCCATGCACCATTTCGGCCGGGTCGCCATCTGCCAGATGTGTTTCGGGGTGAATTTCGGCGGTGCGGAGAGGCCGTTGCGCAAATCCTTGTGGCGCTGGCCGAGAATTTGCAGGTCGAGCGTCAGCACCAGCGCCGAGCAGCCGGCGGCCTTCGCCCGGTCGATGAGATTGTTGACGAAGTCCCGATCCTTCATCACGTAAAGCTGGAACCAAAAGGGTTTCGAGGTGACGGAAGCGACATCTTCGATCGAGCAGATGCTCATGGTGGAAAGCGTGAAAGGCACGCCGAATTCTTCGGCTGCTTTTGCGGCCAGCATTTCGCCATCGGCGTGCTGCATGCCGGTCAGGCCGGTGGGGGAGAGCGCGACCGGCATCGAAACCTTCTCGCCGACCATTTCGGTGGCAAGCGACCGGTCGGTCATATCCACCAGCACGCGCTGGCGCAGCTTTATCTTGGAAAAATCATCCTCATTGGCGCGGTAGGTGCCTTCCGTCCATGCGCCGCTATCGGCATAGTCGAAAAACATTTTTGGCACGCGGCGCTGAGCCTGTTGCTTCAGGTCAGCTATGGTCAGGATTTTGCCCATGGATAAAGCCTTCACATTTGAATGATGGCTTCACATAACATGAATGGGACGGCTGCAACATCAAAATCGACAGGTTTCATCACCAGAAAGCCCGCAAAAACAGCTCGGCTCCCAATAAAAGCAGGCAGATGAGGAACCAGCGCCGGAATGTGGCCGGGCTGACGATGTTACGGATCTTCTGGCCGAGCCACATGCCGAGAAGCGCGGGCAGCACCGCGAGTGCGGAAAGCGACAGATGCTCGACGCGGAAGGCACCTTGCGAGGCTAGGCCGGCGGCAAGTGCAACGGTCGAAACCGTGAAGGAAAGGCCGAGCGCCTGCACGAGATCGTCGCGGTTGAAACCGAGCGACTGGATATAGGGCACGGCGGGCACGACGAAAATTCCGGTGCCGCCGGTCAGCAGGCCGGTTGTCAGCCCGATGGCCGGCGAGAGCCTGGATTCCAGCCGTGCCGGAACGGAGAGGGGTTTGGCGAAGAGGCTGTAGGCCGCATAAGCAGCAAGGCATAATCCGAGTGCCGAGGTGGTCCAGATGCCGGTGCCTGCCGTCATCAGCCGGATGCCGATGAGAGTGCCGGCGGCGATGGCGATCATCATCGGCCATAGACGGGCGACGATGGCCCTGAAATCCGGCCCGGCCAGCAATTGCCAGATATTGGTAACGAAGGAGGGCAGGATCAGCAGCCCTGCGGCAAGGACGGGCGGCATGAACAGGCCGAGCACGCCCATGGCGACGGTGGGCAGTCCCATGCCGGTCACCCCCTTGACGATGCCCGCGACGGTGAAGGTGGCAAAAACCATCAGCATGGTGGTTGTGTCTAAATCCGGCAAGGGCGCACTCCAGAGGTCATTCGCATTTCGGCCGGGTGATGCCAGCCAGTCATTTGAAGCGAGCGGGTGCGGCACGGTTTCTTCTCCCCGCCGGGGAGAAGGTGGCCCGAAGGGTCGGATGAGGGGGCAACGTCGGTGATAAATCGAGAGCTGGCCCCCTCATCCCGCTGCCGCGGACTTCTCCCCGGCGGGGAGAAGAAACAAGCGGCACCCGCTCGATTTGATAGGCCACTGATACATGAGGCCATGAGCAAATGTTTCGGCCCCAGCCGAACTATGCCAGCACACTCTTCATCGCCCTGCCGGCCACATAGGTTTCCACCACCGTGCGGTCGTCGCCCATGGTCAGCATCAGGAAGAGTTCTTCCGTCAGGCTGTTCACCACTTCCATCTTCAGCGCCATGGCGGGTGTCGAGGAAGCGTTCAGCACGGTGATGTCTGCGTCCGTGCCGGCATCCAGCGTGCCGATCCGGTCGACCATCGAGAGGGCCTCGGCATTGCCGCGGGTCATCAGATACCAGCTTTCCAGCGGGTTGAGGCGCTCGCCCAGCAATTGCTGGATCTTGTAGGCCTCGTCCATGGTGCGCAGCATGGAATAGCTCGATCCGCCGCCGATATCGGTCGCAACCGCGATACGAACAGGCTTTTCGCGCCGCTGCAGCTTTTTCATCGGGAAGAGGCCGGAGCCGATGAAGAGGTTTGAGGTGGGGCAATGTACGGCCACCGCGCCGGTTTCCGACAGCACGTCCGCCTCGCGCTCGGAGAGGTGGATGGCGTGGCCGAGCAGGGTCTTTTTTCCCATCAGTCCGTAGCGCACATAGATATCGGTATAGTCGGTCGCTTCGGGATAAAGTTCGCAGGTATATTTGATCTCGTCGAGATTTTCCGAGAGATGCGTCTGGATGAAGAGATCGGGAAATTCCTGCGCCAGCGCCTGGGCGGCTTCCATCTGCTTCGGGGTGGAGGTGATGGCGAAGCGCGGCGTGATGGCGACGTGGTTACGGCCCTTGCCGTGCCAGTCGGCGATGACCTGACGCGTCTCGTCATAGGAGGTTTCCGGCGTGTCCAGCAGGCCCTGCGGGGCGTTGCGGTCCATCATCACCTTGCCGCCCACCATCAGCATGTTGCGCTTCATGGCCTCAGTGAAGAAGGCGTCGGCGGAGGTCTTGTGCACGGAGCAATAAGCGGCGGCCGTGGTGGTGCCGTGGCGCAGCAACTCGTCGTAGAAATGCGTGGCGATGCGCTGGGCATGGGCGCTTTCGACGAAGCGGCATTCTTCGGGGAAAGTATAGGTGTTCAGCCATTCCAGCAGATTGGCGGCATAGGAGCCGATGACCTGCATCTGCGGGAAATGCAGGTGCATGTCGATGAGGCCCGGCACGATGAGATGCGGCCGGTGGTCCTTTTCCTTGATGTCTTCGGGGGCTTGCTTGCGGATATCGGCGTAGTCGCCGATGGCGGCGATCCTGCCGTCTTCGATCAGCAGGCCACCGTCTTCGATATAGAGATAGCTTTGCGTATCGTCGATTGCGAGCGGCGCGCGGCGGAAGCTCAGCAGGCGGCCACGCAGCAGAACCATGCTCATTCAGTCTTTCCTTCGGCTTTTACGGCCCCGGAAACCGCGCTTTCGTACCAGGCGGTCAGCACCTTGCGCTCATCCGGGGTGATGGCGGTGATGTTGCCGGGAGGCATGGCATGGCTGCGGCCGGCTTGCAAATAGATTTCACGCGCATGGGCGGCGATCTGCTCGTCGGTTTCGAGCTTCACCGATTTCGGTGTGAACGGCACGCCTTCCCACACCGGCTCGGCCGCATGACACATGGAACAGCGGCCTTGAACCACATCACGCGCCTTGGCGAAATGGGCGTCGGCGACGAATTGCTGCTGCATCGGCGAAAGCGTCGCTGCCTTCTGCTCCTCCTCGCCGGTCAGCACCTTCGGCACGGTGGAAAGCCACATGATGACGATGAAGATGAGGGCGGTCAGCAGCCAGGTCCAAGTCGGCTTGCCCTTGCGGGCATGGGTGGTGTTGAACCAGTGGCGGATGGTGACGCCCATCAGGAAGACGAGTGCGGCGATGATCCAGTTAAACTGCGTGGCAAAGGCCAGCGGATAATGGTTCGACAGCATGAAGAAGATGACGGGCAGCGTCAGGTAGTTGTTGTGCAGCGAGCGCTGCTTGGCGATGCGACCATATTTCGGGTCCGGCGTGCGCCCGGCGATCAGGTCGGCGACGACGATCTTCTGGTTGGGGATGATGATGAAAAACACATTCGCTGACATGATGGTGGCGGTGAAGGCACCGAGATGCAGGAAGGCGGCACGGCCGGTGAAGACCTGCGTATAACCCCATGCCATCGCCACCAGCGCGACATAGAGCACGATCATCAGGCCCCAGGTATTGTTGCCGAGCGGCGATTTGCAGAGGAAATCGTAAAACAGCCAGCCGATGGCAAGCGAAGCGAGCGACAGACAGATGGCCTGGAACTGGGTAAGCGCCAGCACCGAATGGTCGATGAGGAAGAGATCGGCGCCGCCATAATAAACGATGCAGAGCATGGCGAAGCCGGAAAGCCAGGTGACGTAGCTTTCCCATTTGAACCATGTCAGGTGCTCGGGCATCTGGGCAGGCGCAACCAGATATTTCTGGATGTGGTAAAAACCGCCGCCATGCACCTGCCATTCCTCGCCATAGGCCCCCGGCGGCAGATGCGGCCGTTTGACCAGCCCGAGATCGAGCGCGATGAAATAGAAGGATGAGCCGATCCAGGCGATGGCGGTGATGACGTGGAGCCAGCGGACGGCAAAGGCCATCCATTCCCACGCAATGGCATATTCGTACATGCGGTTCCCCTGATCCTTGTGCAGCGCACCTTGCGAGAAAATTGACCTTTAGGAAAGGGAAAAGCAGAGGGCAGGAGGCGATTGTTCACAATCTGGCGCCTTTGTGTCCGCAATCTCAGTTGAGTTCGCCCGTGCAGGTGGGTTGGCCCGGTAAAGTTGCAGCCGCTCATTCCTGTCGCATAGTTTGTGCTTAGCTGGCTAACGCGACTCAGCTATTATCCTTTGTGCAGTCTGCCGATGTGCTAAAATATAAGGCTGCGGAGTCCTGCGGGGCGCCTTGCCGGAAATCCATTCCGGTTTTACGCCGATGCGCAGGGCTTCCATGACATGTTTCGCTGGCGGTTCTTCCGAAAGCGGGCGCTGCGAACCCTGGGTGGGGGCAGATCAGGGGGCAGGTATCGCAGTTCCCGGCGCCGTTGTGTCCGGGTGGGTGTTGATGTGAAATTTGAATAAAGGGACGCAATGATCTTCCGGCAGCCGCCGTTGTTTCAACGGAGACCATGCCGATGCGCCTTGTTCTGACGGTCCTCTTCCTGCTTTTGGCGTTCAGCGCCACCGCGCTTGCCCATGAATCCCACAAGGGGTTCAAATATGAAAGCTATTGCTGCAATGGCGACGCCGAAACCGGCGACTGCCAGATGATTCCCACGCGCAGTGTTCGTGTCACGCCTGACGGTTACGAGGTCTCGCTCGCACCCGGCGATCACCGCATGGTCACGCGACGCCATGTCTTCAACTGGTCGCAGCGCGAAGCAAGACGATCCGAGGATGGCGAATATCACCTCTGCCTGTTTCCGGATGAGGACACGCCGCGCTGTTTTTATGCGCCGGACATGGGGTTTTGAGGCAGTTGCTGCGGCCGGCTTTCCTCGATCCGCTTCAATATCCAGTCGCGGAACAGCCTTATCTTGCGAATGTTCCTGCGGTTTTCGGGGTAGACCAGCCAATAGTTCTTTCCTTCGCTGCTAAGGTGCTCGAAGGGTTGATAAAGGCGGCCGAGCGCAATCTCATCGGCATAGAGTTCAGGGGTGAGCATGGCCACCCCCTGGCTGGCGATTGCGGCGGCGGCTTCGAAGGCCTGCACATTGAGGCGGCTGCGGGGATAACGGTCAAGGCCGGGATTTTCAACACCCACTTCCCGAAACCATTGGCTCCACCAGATATCGCCGGGATCGATGATGCGCAGGCGCAGCAGGTCTTCCGGCTTGTGCAATCCGCCGATGCTTTCGGCAAGGCCCGGATGCAGCATCGGCGTATAAACGCCGCGCAGCAATTGATGATAGATCAGCCCTTTGCCGTTATCTTTGCTCCAGCGAATGGCGACATCGCAATCGGACTGGGAGAAATCGATCAAAGCGCTTGATGTGTCGAGCCGCACGGCAATCGAGGGATGTTCAAGCTGGAAAGCACCCAGATGCCGCGAAAGCCAGCGCGAGGCGAAGGTAGCGGTGGAATGGATTGTCAGGGTCGCGTCGGATGTGTCGCGCACATTGTCGACGGCCTCCCGCAGATTGTTGAAGGCTTCCGCGACTTTCGGCGCGAGTTTCTGCCCGGCCTCCGTCAGTGAGACCTGCCGCGCCTTTCTGATGAAGAGCGGCTCGCCGATATTCTCCTCCAGCAGTTTCACCTGATAGCTCACCGCCGTCTGGGTCATGCCCAGCTCTTCGCCGGCCTTGGTGAAGCTCAGATGCCTTGCGGCAGCTTCGAACACCCGCAGGGCGTTCAGGGGAAACTGGCGGGACATTTTCATGGATAAGTTCTCTTTATGCCAATTGCCGAAGGTTTCATTGGTTTTTCTCCGGAAAACAGAGCATTTTTAGCTCAATTCATCAACTGAGCTTCTGACATTTTTGAATGGAGACGAACATGCGCACAGCACTCTTGCGCGCGTGGTCCCGCCTGCGTGCGGGCCTGCAGACAGCGGAACGGTTTACTCTTGAAAGCCTTGCACCGGACAATCTGGCGGATGAAAGCCTGCCGGACGGGCTCAGGCGTGATCTTGGCCTTGAGGATGGCCGTGTCGATTTTCGCTGCGACGGATTTCGGCAGCGGAAAATTCTTGCAACAACTCGGCTGCCACAAGGGCCGCTATGATCGCAGGCCGCTTGTCCCTGACGCTGTTGCCGCCGATGGGCAGGATGAGCTTTGCAAGGCGGGACAGGGGCTCTCCCTCCCGCTCCAGCCAATGGGCGAAGGTGGCGCGTTTGGTCTTCGAGCCGATCATGCCGACATAGGCGAGATCGTCGCTGGCGAGCGCTTCCTTCGCGATGAGGAAATCGAGCGCGTGATCGTGGGTAACGATGATGGCCGCCCCGTTTGCCGGGATTTTCGCGACGAGCGCCTCCGGCATGGGGGTCAGCACGGATGCGACGTTCACTGGAAGATCGTGCAGTTCGTTTTCCCGCGTTTCCACCACTGTCAGCGTCAGGGGTAGCAGCGACAGCGCTTCAGCCAGCGCCTTGCCGACATGGCCCGCCCCGAAAATGAAGACGGCCGGCTGCTGCTCGGCCTCGCCCTTTAGTCTCGCCTCCAGCGCTGCCGCGATTTCCGCCGTTATCAGCCGGAACCGGAGCAGGGTGCGGCCGCCGCAGCACTGGCCGATTTCCGGGCCAAGCGGAATATCCATGCGGTCTTCGGTAACACCGCTCCGCAGCATGGCTCGGGCGTGGTCTATGGCCATATATTCGAACTGCCCGCCGCCAATGGTTTCCCACAGGCCGTCTTGCGAGACCAGCATGAAGGTTCCGGCCTCACGTGGGGAGGACCCTTTCACGGCCTCGATTTCCACGAGGATCGTAGCGGGGGAGCGGGTGAGGAAAGAGGGCAAGGAGGTGTCAGGCATTGGTGCTGGCCCCCTCATCCGGCCCTTCGGGCCACCTTCTCCCCGACGGGGAGAAGAAAGTTCCCGCACGCTCCCCGCTGCTACCAAAAGCCTTTTGAATTGCCGCGACGGTGCGGCAGATTTCTTCTCCCCGCCGGGGAGAAGGTGGCCCGAAGGGCCGGATGAGGGGGCTTGGCCGCATGGATACTCCCCCTCACACCTTCTTCAGCCGTTCCACCGCCATCAGAACCCGCTCCGGCGTTGCCGGCGCGTCAAGCCGCGGGCAGACCTTGTAGTCGGCGACGGAGGCGACCGCCATGGAGAGGGCTTCGAGAACCGAGATCGCCAGCATGAAGGGCGGCTCGCCCACGGCCTTGGAGCGGCCAATGGTGGGTTCGGCATTTTCCGCCCATTCCGCCAGCCTGACGTTGAAACTCTTCGGCCGGTCGGAGGCGAGCGGGATTTTGTAGGTGGAAGGCGCGTGGGTGCGCAGCCGTCCCTTGCCGTCCCACCATAATTCCTCGGTCGTCAGCCAACCCATGCCCTGCACGAAGGCGCCCTCGATCTGGCCGATATCGATGGCCGGGTTCAACGACTTGCCGACATCGTGGAGGATATCGGTGCGTTCCATCATATATTCGCCGGTCAGCGTATCGATCGACACTTCCGAGCAGGCCGCGCCATAGGCGAAATAATAAAACGGCGTGCCACGGCCGGCGGCGCGGTCCCAGTGGATTTTCGGCGTCTTGTAAAAACCGGCGGCGGAAAGCTGCACGCGGGCGAAATAGGCCTTTTTGATGAAGTCGTTGAAGGCGATTTCCTCAAGGCCGATGCGCACCCGGTTCGGCAGAAAGACGACTTCCTCTTCGGGCACGTTCCAGTTCTCGGCGGCGAATTTGACCAGCCTTTCGCGGATTTGACGGGCGGCATCATAGGCCGCCATACCGTTGAGGTCGGTGCCGGAGGAGGCGGCGGTGGCCGAGGTGTTCGGCACCTTGCCGGTGGTCGTTGCCGTTATCTTCACCCGGCCGATATCCACCTGGAAGGCATCGGCCACCACCTGCGCCACCTTGGTGTAAAGGCCCTGACCCATTTCGGTGCCGCCATGGTTCAGGTGGATGGAGCCGTCATTATAGATATGCACCAGCGCACCCGCCTGATTGAAGGCGGTCATGGTGAAGGAGATGCCGAATTTGACAGGGGTGAGCGCGATGCCCTTGCGGATGATCGGGCTCGTTTTGTTGAACTCGATGATGGCGTCTCGCCGGGCGCGATAGTCGCTGGAGGTTTCCAGCTCCTCGACGATGCGGGCGATGATATTGTCCTCGACCTCCTGATGATAGGGCGTCGTGGTGCGGCCTGAGCCGGTCTCGCCGTAGAAATTCAGCTTGCGGATATCGAGCGGATCCTTGCCCACCGCATAGGCGATTTCCTCGATGAAACGTTCCGCGCCCAGCATGCCCTGTGGGCCGCCGAAACCGCGAAAGGCGGTGTTGGAGACCGTGTGGGTTTTCAGCGGCCGCGAGGTGAGGTGCACATGCGGATAGAAATAGCTGGAATCGGCGTGAAACAGGGCGCGGTCTGTCACCGGGCCGGAGAGATCGGAGGAAAAGCCGCAGCGGGCGGCATAGGTGGCGTCGACGGCGTGGATGCGGCCTTCCTCATCGAAGCCAAGTTCGTAATCGACGCGGAAATCGTGGCGTTTGCCAGTTGCCGTCATGTCCTCGTCGCGGTCCGGGCGGATTTTCACGGCCCGATTCAGCTTCTTGGCGGCGATGGCGCAGAGGGCGGCGAACTGGTTGCCCTGCGTTTCCTTGCCGCCGAAACCGCCGCCCATGCGGCGCACCTGCACCGTGACGGCATTGGATGGCACCTGAAGCATATGGCTGACAATGTGCTGGATTTCGCTCGGATGCTGGGTGGAGCTCCACAGCGTTACCTCGTCATCCTCGCCCGGCACGGCCATGGCGATGTGGCTTTCGAGATAAAAATGCTCCTGCCCGCCGATCCGCATGGTGCCGGTGAGGCGGCGGGGTGCGACATCCATTTCGATCTTGGCATCGCCGCGCTTAAGCGTCATCGGATCGATGACCAGCGCGCCGCCATTTTCAATCGCCGTGTCGATATCGGTGAAATGCGGCAGGTCCTTATAGGTGATCTTCGCCTTGCGGGCCGCCTTTCTGGCAATATCGCGGGTTTCGGCAAAAACCGCGAAGATCGGCTGGCCGTGGAATTCCACCTTGGTTTCGGCCAGCAGCGGTTCGTCGTGACGGCCGCCGGAAGAGATGTCGTTTTCGCCGGGCACGTCCTTGGCAACCATGACCCAGAGCACGCCGGGTGTTTTTTCCACTTCCGAGAGGTCCATCGAGACGATTTCGGCATGTGCCCGGTCGGAAAGGCCAAGCGCGCCGTGGATCAGTCCGGCGGGTTCGGGAATATCGTCGATATATTCGGCGCTGCCGGTCACATGCTTATGGGCGGAATCGTGCCGGAGCGAAGCGTGCATCGGGCCGTCGATTTCGGCCTTGGTCTTGTCGAAGCTTGTGGTGTCCATGGTTCAAGCCTCCTCCAGTACAAAACGCACAAGTTCCTGCTTTTGCCCCGAAGTCTCGAGGAAAAACCGCGTTAGCAGGTTCTTGGCCGTCAGTTGCCGATATTCGGCAGTCGCCCGCCAGTCGGTCAGCGGGGTGAAATCCTCGTCCAGCACATCGCGCGCCGCATCGATCGTTTCTTGGCGCCATGGCTTGCCGAGAAGGGCTGCCTCCAGATGTGCGGCGCGTTTGGGTGTGCCGGCCATGCCACCGAAGGCGATGCGGATGTCTTCGACCGCGCCATCGGCATCGAGCGTCAGGTTGAAGGCGCCGCAGAGCGCGGAAATATCCTCGTCGCGGCGCTTGGAAATCTTGTAGACGGCATAGAGGCTTTCCGGCTTCTGGAACGGAATGAAGAGCTTTTCGACGAATTCGCCGCTCAGCCGGTCCTGTTTGCCGTAATCGATGAAATAGCTTTCCAGCGGCAGGCTACGGTTACCGGAGGAGGATCGCAAGGTCAGCGTCGCCCCGAGCGCGATCAGCGCCGGCGGCGTGTCGCCGATGGGGGAGCCGTTGGCGATATTGCCGCCGATGGTGCCCATATTGCGAACCTGCTCGCCGCCAAGGCGGTCGAACAGCCGGGCAAGCGGCGGAAAATGGTTTGCAATGGTCTTGAAGGCCTGGCTGTAGGTGACGCCGGCGCCGAGTGTTACGCCGTCCTCATCCGCGGTGATGGTTTGCAGATCCCCGAGATTGTTGATGAAGATCACCGGGTTCAGCGCCCGCATCTGCTTCGTCACCCACAGGCCGACATCGGTGGAGCCAGCCACGATGGTCGCCTTTGGTTCAGCAGCGTAAATCTCGGTCAGTTCGGCCAGTGTCGCCGGAATGATGGTGCGGTCCTCGCCGTGGGTGACGGTGATCGTCTCATTGGCGCGAATGGCCCAGAGCCTTGCCATGATATCGGTGCGGTCGCGTTGCAGCGGGTCGAAGAGGGCGCTCGGGCGGGCAGCGGCGATCTTTTCGGCGGCGCGCACGATCGGCTCATAACCCGTGCATCGACAGAGATTGCCTTGCAGCGCCTTTTCAATGTCGGCGCGGCCGGGGTTTTCACTGGAAAGCCAGAGACCGTAAAGCGACATGATGAAGCCCGGCGTGCAGAAACCGCATTGCGAGCCGTGGAAATCCACCATCGCCTGCTGCACGGGGTGAAGCGTGCCATCGCGGGCGGCCAGATGCTCGACCGTCACGATATGGGTGCCATGCAGCGAGCCCAGAAAACGGATACAGGCATTGACGCTTTCATAACGCAGCGAACCGTCCAGCAGCCGCCCGACCAGCACCGTGCAGGCGCCGCAATCGCCTTCGGCGCAGCCTTCCTTGGTCCCGGTCAACCGCTTGCTGATGCGGAGATAATCGAGAAGTGTGTCTGTCGGTCCGAAATCCTTCAGCGAGATGGTTTCGCTGTTGAGGATGAAGCTGATCGCGTCGTTCATGCAATGCCCTGCTTTTTTGACCGGCTGCCGAGCCGGTTTCTTGTCATTATCCCTGCGCATCATATGCACGCCCGCAGGCGTATATCGATTTCCGTTTTGGCAATTCATTGCTTCCAAAAAGGAAAGAAAGTTCGGCAATTATTGCGCCGTCCAGCCGCCATCCACGGAAATATGGGTGCCGGTGATGTTGCTTGCGGCATCGCTTGCCAGAAACAGCGCGGCGGCGGCCACATCGTCGACGGTGACGAACTGCTTGGTTGCCTGCAATTCCAGCATCACGTCGTTCTTCACCGCCTCTTCGCTGATGCCGCGCACCTTCGCCATTTCCGGTATCTGCTTTTCGACGAGCGGGGTCAGCACATAACCCGGACAGATGGCATTGACGGTAACCCCGGTCTGGGCAAGCTCGAGCGCCGCCGTCTTCGTCAGGCCCATGATGCCGTGCTTGGCCGCCACATAGGCCGATTTGAATGGCGAGGCGACGAGACCGTGGGCGGATGCGATGTTGATGATACGGCCTTTTCCGGCTTTCTTCATCAGCGGTATCGCAGCCCGCATGGTATGGAAGGAACTGGTCAGATTGATGGCGATGATCCAGTCCCATTTCTCCGGCGGAAATTCCTCGATGGGCGCGATATGCTGGATGCCGGCATTGTTGACGAGCACATCCACAGAGCCGAGTTTTTCGTTGGCGGAATTGATGAGATCGGCGATCTCGTCCGGTTTCGTCATATCCGCGGGGTGATAAAGCACACGCCCGCCGCTTTCCGCTTCCAGCAAAAGGCGCAGTTTTTCGATCTCGTCCTCATCGCCGAAACCGTTCAGCACAATATTGGCGCCCTCCCGCGCAAATCGCTGCGCAATCGCAAGGCCGATACCGCTTGTAGAGCCCGTCACGATAACTGTCCGATGCATGCTTTCCCCTTTTTGCATTACTTCGCACATGTTTAAGCAAGTTATGCCCAAAGGGGGCGGGCTGGCAATCGCCATTTCGGGCGCCATTTCGTGGGAACTCGGTGGCGCGGTCAAACAGGCCGCGCCCATCCATTTTTTCGAAGCTAAGCATCCAGATTTTGCGCCAGATTCTGTATTTGCCTGCCGGGGCTTCCGTCCCTATCTCTGAGGCAAGCAAACAGAGGTATCATCTATGGAACTCGGTCTTTACACATTCGCGGATGTCAATCCCAACCCCGCCGATGGCCGTGGGCCGGAAGGCGCGCGCCGGCTGCGGGAACTCATCGAAGAGATCGAGCTTGCCGATCAGGTCGGGCTCGATGTCTTTGGCCTCGGGGAGCATCACCGTCCGGATTATGTAGTCTCCTCGCCCTCCACCGTGCTCGCGGCGGCGGCGGTGAAGACGAAGAATATTCGCCTGACGAGCGCCGTTTCGGTGCTGAGTTCGGACGATCCGGTGCGGGTGTTCCAGCAGTTTTCGACCGTCGATCTCCTGTCGAACGGCCGCGCCGAAATCATGGCCGGGCGCGGGTCCTTCATCGAATCCTACCCGCTGTTCGGTTACGATCTTGAGGATTACGACGTGCTCTTCGCCGAAAAGCTCGATTTGCTTTTGGCGCTGCGGGAGCAGGAAATCGTCACCTGGTCCGGCACCAAGCACCCAGCCATTCACGGGCGTGGCGTTTATCCGCGTCCCCTGCAGGAGCGTTTGCCGGTGTGGATCGCGGTTGGCGGCACGCCGCAATCGGTGGCGCGGGCAGGCGCCATGGGTCTGCCGGTGGCGCTTGCCATCATCGGCGGTGAATATCGCCGCTTTGCGCCGCTGTTCGATCTCTATCATGAGGCCGCGCGCCGCGCCGGGCAGGAAAAGACCAAGCTGCGCACCAGCATCAATGTGCACGGCTTCATTGCCGACACCACCGACAAGGCGGCGGACCAGTTTTACGGCCCGCAGGCGGAGGTGATGAACCGCATCGGCCGCGAGCGTGGCTGGGGGCCGACGAACCGCGCGCATTTCGACGCCGCACGCGGGCCGGAGGGCAATCTCTTCCTCGGTGAGCCGGAGCTCGTGGCGGAAAAGATCATCAAGGCGCATGGCGTGTTCAGGAATGACCGCTTCCTGCTGCAGATGGCCATCGGCCTGATGCCGCACGATCAGATCATGCGCGGCATCGAGCTTTATGGTACGAAAGTCGCCCCTATCGTCAGAAAAGAATTGACGGGGAGCGCCGATCCGGTGAAAGCCACGGCCTGATGATTGCCAAGGCGGGCGTTTTGAGACCCGCCATACAGAACGACGGACAGAGACATGGTCATTTCCACCGAAGAAGAACTGGTTCTGCTGAAGGACATCGGCCGTTTGTGCGCCGTCGCGATGCAGACCATGGCGGACGCGCTGGAACCCGGCATCACCACGGCCGAGCTTGATGCTATTGGCCGCAAGGTGCTGGAGGATAACGGCGCGCAATCGGCGCCGGAATTCTGCTACAAGTTTCCCGGCGCGACCTGCATCAGCGTCAACGAGGAAGTGGCCCATGGCATTCCGGGTCCCCGCATCATCAAGGCGGGCGATCTCGTCAATATCGATGTTTCGGCGGTAAAGAACGGCTTTTTCGGCGATACCGGTTCGTCTTTCGCCGTGCCGCCGGTGAAGAAGGACATCGAGCGCCTCTGCCGCGATGGCAAGCGCGCCATGTGGACGGGCCTGCAGCAGGTGAAGACCGGCCGGCCTTTTGCCGATATCGGCAATGCCATCGGCGCTTTCGCCAAGAAGAACCGCTATACGCTGATCACCAATCTCGCCAGCCACGGCATCGGCCGCTCGCTGCACGAGGAGCCGAAGGAACTGGCGACCTGGCCGGACAAGGACGAGCGGCGCATCATGCAGGAAGGCATGGTGTTTACCGTCGAGCCGTTTCTTTCGACGGGCGCCTATTGGGCCGAGGATGGCGATGACGATCCATGGACGCTCTATAGCGATCCGAGCGCGCCGACGGTGCAGTATGAGCACACCGTGGTTGCGACCAAGAACGGGCCGCTGGTGCTGACGCTCGCTGAGTGAGGAGCGGGGACTGAGTTCGGTCTATCAAGGGCAAATTACAAATGTCCATTGCCTCGCCTTGGCTCCTGAGTGAGGCGAGCGGGTGCCCCTTGTTTCTTCTCCCCGAGGGGGAGAAGTCCGCGGCAGCGGGATGAGGGGGCGCCCTCACTGGATTCGGAGAGCTTGCCCCCTCATCCGACCCTTCGGGCCACCTTCTCTCCGGCGGGGAGAAGAACAAGCGGCAACATCCGAACATTCATGACAGATAACGACCGCTTATAAGGCCGATCAAAATAACTCGCTTGTCCCTTATCCGCCCCGTTGCGATAAGCCATGCATGAGCATCGACAAGCCACTTTCCGCCAAACATCTGACTGCACTTGGATTTTCCGGGGCGCTGATGATGGCCTCCGCCATGGGTTTCGGCCGCTTTTCCTTCACCCCCATTCTGCCGGGCATGATGGCGGATGTTCCGCTCTCGGCGGGGGATGCGGGGATCGTGGCGGCGGGTAACTTCGCCGGGTATCTGGCGGGGGCGGTTCTGGCGGCCTATTCATGGGGTTCGGGACGGGAACGGCCGGTGGCGCTTTGCGGCCTGTTTGCCACCGGGGCATTGTTGCTTGCCATGGCAGCTTTCAACTCCGTCGCGGCTTTCACCGTCATCCGGTTTCTGGCCGGTGTCGCCAGTGCGCTCACCATGATCTTCACCTCGCAGATCGTTATCGGCCATGCCGTCAAGGCGGGCAGGGACAGCGTTCAGGCGCTGCATTATGGCGGCGTCGGTGCCGGCATCGCGATCTCCTCGCTTGCGGTCTATCTGATCGGCGTCGTTTTTGACGGCGGCGGTTCCTCGTGGCGGGAGGAGTGGATCGCAGGCGCTGTCTTTTCCTTCATCACGTTCATTCTCGTCTGGCGGGTGCTGCCCGCAGGCCCGCCGCGACATGCATCCTCTGTGGCGGAACCGCCGCTCCACTGGACGCGGCCGCTCTTCCTGACGACGCTGGCCTATGGGCTTTTCGGCTTCGGTTACGTCATCACCGCCACCTTCATCGTGGCAATCGCCCGCATGGCCGCCGCCGGTGCTTTCGTGGAGTTTCTGGCCTGGTTCATCACCGGCTGCGCCGCCGCCATTTCGCTTTTCCTCTGGAAACCGGTGCTGAAATCGCAGGGGCTGAAACGCGCCTTCGTCATCGTTCTTGCCGTCGAAGCCGTCGGCGTCTTCGCTTCCGTCATGCTGCCGCCGGTGCCGGGTGTTCTCGCCGGAGGCCTGCTTCTCGGGCTGACCTTCATGGTCATCACCGCTTATGGCCTGCAGCTCGGCCGGGAGTTTGCCGGGCCGAGCCCGCGTCGCGCCTTTGCGTTGATGACGGCTGCTTTCGGCACGGGCCAGATCGTTGGGCCGCTTGCCGCCGGCTGGATTGCCGAGGCGACGGGAAGTTTCACCGCGCCCAGCATTCTCGCTTCGGCCGTGCTCGTCGTCAGTATTGTTCTGATGCTGCCGGTGCTTGCCACGGAGCGGCGGCGTTAAGTCTCTGACGACGTCCTGACCGGCCCGAATTCACGCTGTTTTGCGGGGATCGCGCAACTCTCTGCGCCTTACATCTTGTTAAGGTCAGCGCTTCTTCATTGCTGTGCACAAATTTCTGCCCTAGGTTCGGGCCAATAAGTGCTTCGCCAATAATGGCTGATTTCAAACGCGCGTGAGTTCGAAACGTGTTTCATTCCTTCTTTCCCAAACCGAAAATCTTCTTCACGTCGGCCGCGCTGTGGACAATCGTGTGCATCGTTGTCTGGTACAGTGTCGGCCCGCAGATCGGCGCGGCCATTGGCCTGCCGCCATTGGCGCCCGGACAGACCGCGCCCATCGGGCTCGCCTACTTCTTCTCGCCCGACAATCTTTGGTTCTATCTCTATTTCACGATCTTCGTCGCAATATTCGGCATTGCATGGCAGTTGATCGCGAAGGATCACCCATGGACCGCATGGTCCATCTGGGGATCGGCCTTTATCATTTTCATCGCCTATTTTGCGGTGCAGGTTTCCGTGGCGCTGAACAACTGGCGCGGCCCATTCTTCGATCTCCTGCAGAATGCGCTCGCCAAGCAGGGCGACGTGACGGCCGCGCAGTTTTACGATTATCAGCTCAAGTTCCTCGAGATCGGCGCTGTCGGCGTGGTGATGAATGTGGTGACCGCCTTCTTCACCAACCATTATGTGTTCCGCTGGCGTACGGCCATGAACGACTACTACATGTCGAAATGGGACAAGCTGCGCCATATCGAGGGTGCATCCCAGCGTATCCAGGAAGATACGATGCGGTTCGCCAATATTCTCGAAGGGCTGGGCGTCACGCTCATCAATTCCGTGATGACGCTGGTGGTGTTCCTGCCGCTTTTGTTCCGCATGTCCGAACATGTGGGCGACCTGCCGGTGATTGGCGCCATTCCGCACGCGCTTTTCTGGCTGGCGATCGTCTGGTCGATCTTCGGCACCGCGCTGCTTGCGCTTGCCGGTATCAAGCTGCCGGGGCTTAACTTCCGCAACCAGCGCGTGGAGGCGGCATATCGCAAGGAGCTGGTTTATGGCGAGGACCATGCCGACCGGGCCGATCCCGTAACGGTGCGGGAGCTGTTCGCCAACGTGCGCAGAAACTATTTCCGCATGTACTGGCACTATCTCTATTTCAACGTGGCACGTTATTCCTACGGTCAGCTCGATGCGATCTTCCTGAACTTCATCCTGATCCCGACATTCGTTGCCGGGCGGATCACCATGGGCATCTGGCAGCAGATCGCCACGGCCTTCGGTGAGGTCAGCAATTCCTTCCAGTATCTGGTGAATTACTGGTCGACGATCATCGAACTGCTTTCTATCCACAAACGTCTTGTGGCCTTCGAAGCAGCGATCGATGACAAGCCGCTGCCGGATATCGACATGCGTTATCTGCGCCGCGAAGCGGAAGAAGGTGAACTGGCGGCCAACCGCCCCTGAGCAAACAAAAAGGCGGCCAATCGGCCGCCTTTTTGCATGAGGGGAAGTTCACCCCTCGGTCTTCTGTTTCTTCCGCGCCTCGATCATCGGCATCGCCTCGGCATAGCTTACACAGGCAACATCCTGCCTGCCGCAGACTTCGCGCAGCAGCCGTTCATAGGCGTTCCAATAGGCGCCGCCATTCATCTTCACGAAGTGAAAGCCCATCTGCAGCGGAATGCGCTCGCCATTATATTGCCTGTCGAATGCATTGCGGAAGGCCGTATAGGCGCGCTCCTCGAATTCCTTCGAACGATCAGGCGTCTCGACGCCGATGGAGTGGCGGATGAAGAGATTGTAGTCCATGGCGATGATCGGGCGGTTGCCCGGACCTTCCGGAATGAGCGGCAGGCCGAAATGCTCTATGCCGTCGCGCTCCACCGGCCATTCCGGTCCCTTGGTGATGCTGGTGGCGTCATAAACGAAACGGTGCTTTTTCTGCGCTTCGGTCAGCGCCGGCCCCTGCGAGAGATAGGGCGCGCGAAAACCATTGATCTTTTTTACCATCTCGCGCCAGCCTTCGGGTTCCTCGCCTTTCTTGCCGATCATCTGCCAGGCGTTTTCCAGCGTGCTGGTGAAGGTGGTGAATTCGCCGTCCCATTGTTCGGCGGTCCATTGCCCGCCATCGAAATGGCCGCAGGTGTGGTTGCCGATCTCGTGACCTTCGCGATAGGCGGCCCAGATGTTTCTGAGCCTTGCCTCCACCTCTTCGGGCGACTGGCCGAAACCGACATTGGAACGACCCGCCTTCTGGCCGGGCCCCTGATAGGTCTTGGCGCTGGTCTTCCTGTCCATTACCAGCGTGCAGGCAAGGAAATAGGTAAAATGCGCGCCGACTTGCTTGCCCGTCGCCCGGCTTCTTTCCCACAGCGTATTGTCGCCCGCACCGTCGAAGGACACGATGACGAGCTGCTTCGGCTTCTCAGCCTCTTCGGCAAAAGCGGGAAGGGCGGCGAGAAGCGACAGGGAAAAGGCGGCAAGTGAGCGAAACATCAGTTATCCGTCATATGAAACACCGTGGCCTTTTGCGGGTGGAATAAGGCGAAGCTTTGAATAGTCTGGCGTTTTCATGACTTTCGGCCTAATTCCTGTTCTCAACTGCGGTGATAGGGCCGCTTCGTTCCACCGGGGGACCGTGTTTCATGCTTTTTCTCGCACTCTGTCTTGCCTTGTTCCTGCTGACGCATCTTTTGAAGGTGGTCGCACCGCAATTTCGCGCGCGGATGATCGCGACGATGGGTGAAGGCCCCTTCAAGGGCGTCTATTCCCTCGTCAGCCTCATCACGCTCGGCCTCGTCATCTATGCCTTCGGCGAAGCGCGGCAGGAAACCGGAATGTTGTGGTATCCGCCTGTCTGGACGAGCCATCTCGCCGTGACCCTGATGCTGCCGGCGATGATCTGTCTTATCGCCAGCCTCATACCGGCTGGCCACATCGCAGTGAAGACGAAACATCCGCTCATCCTCTCGGTCAAGATTTGGGCGCTTGCGCATCTTCTGGCCAATGGTGAGACGTCTTCGATCCTTCTTTTCGCATCGTTCCTTGCCTGGGGCGTGGTGATGCGGATTTCGCTGAAGCGCCGGGAAAGAGCGGGCGAAAAGGTGGTCCGGGACTTCGTTTCAAGCCGCTACGATCTGGTGGCCATTGTCGGTGGCATCGTTCTCTGGGGTGCTTTCATCCTGAAACTGCACGAATGGTTGATCGGCGTTCAGCCCATCGTCCTGTAGGAAATCAACGTTTCCCCCTTACATATCAGGCAAAATAGGCTAGAAGGCCGACCATGACCCGGTCGGCCTTGCTTTTGCTGACCCGGGTAAGCGGCTTGGTATGTCCGCGAACGGATGGATCGGCGACGATCTCCGCGCGGGTAACGGAGAATTTGATGGCAAACGAAAATGATACCTTTATCCGCGAAGTGAACGAGCAGATCCGCTCCGAGCAGCTGTCGCGCTTCTGGGGCCGTTACGGTATCGTGGTCGTGGGTGCGGCCGTTCTCGTGGTTCTCGGCGCCGCCGGCGCCGGTATCTACGAATACTGGAACACCAGCCGCGCTTCCAATTCCGGCGACCAATTCCTTGCGGCGCTGAAGCTCGCTTCGGACAACAAGACGGATGAGGCGCTGAAGGCCTTCGCCGATCTCGAAACCTCCGGTCATGGCAATTATCCGGTTCTGGCGAAGTTCCGCTCGGCCACGCTGCTGTCGCAGAAGGGCGATGCGGCCGGCGCCATCGCCGCCTTCACCGCCATTGGCAACGATACGTCCGCGCCGCAGGTCTTCCGCGATACCGCCAAGGTGCGCGCGGCCTGGCTGCTGGTGGACAACGGCACCTATGATCAGGTCGTCGCACTGGCCGAGCCGCTCAGCACTGAGGGCCAGACCATGCGCGCTTCCGCCCGCGAAGCTCTGGGTCTTGCCGCCTACAAGGCCGGCGATTTCGTCAAGGCCAAACAATGGTTCGAGCAGATCGTCAGCGACGCGCAGGTGCCGCGCAACGTGACGAACCGCGCGCAGATCATGCTCGACAATATCACCGCTTCGGGCAAAGCTGCCTAACACGGCTGCCCGACAAAGATCGCGCCGGCATTCTCCGCATTGCCAAAGCGATCCAACTCATTATTTTACGCATGTCCTTTGCCCAAAACAGGTAACGTTTTGGGCAGACGTGCTTTAAGGAACCAGGATCAATGAGCTTCACCGTCGCCATAGTCGGGCGCCCCAATGTCGGCAAGTCCACGCTTTTCAACCGTCTCGTCGGAAAGAAGCTGGCGCTGGTGGACGATACGCCGGGTGTGACCCGCGACCGCCGCCCCGGCGAGGCGAAGCTTGTCGACCTGCGTTTCACCATCATCGATACCGCCGGTCTGGAGCAATCCGGGCCGGAAACGCTTCAGGGCCGCATGTGGGCGCAGACCGAAGCGGCAATCGACGAAGCCGATGTGACGCTGTTCGTCGTCGACGCCAAGGCCGGCCTGACGCCTGCCGATGAAACGCTGGGCGAAATGCTGCGCCGTCGCGGCAAGCCGGTGGTGCTGGTGGCCAACAAGTCCGAAGCGCGCGGTTCCGATGCCGGTTTCTATGACGCCTTCACGCTCGGCCTCGGCGATCCGTGCCCGATTTCGGCCGAACACGGTCAGGGCATGATCGACCTGCGCGACGCCATTGTCGAGGCAATCGGCGAAGACGTCGCTTTCCCGCCGGAAGTGGATGAGGCAGAGACGGATATCGTTCTGCCGCGCAGCGAGCCGGGCAGCGAGGATGAAGAAGACGAAGAGCCGGTCTATGACGAGACCAAGCCGCTGCGCGTCGCCATTATCGGCCGGCCGAATGCCGGCAAGTCGACGCTCATCAACCGCTTTCTCGGTGAAGACCGGCTGCTGACCGGCCCGGAAGCGGGCATTACCCGCGACAGTATTTCGGTCGAATGGGACTGGCGCGGCCGCACCATCAAGATGTTCGATACCGCCGGCATGCGCCGCAAGGCCAAGGTGACGGAGAAGCTGGAAAAGCTTTCGGTGGCGGATTCGCTGCGCTCCATCCGTTTTGCCGAAACCGTGGTGATCGTGTTCGACAGCACCATTCCCTTCGAAAAGCAGGATTTGCAGCTGGTCGACCTCGTCATCCGCGAAGGCCGCGCCGCCGTGCTCGCCTTCAACAAATGGGACCTGGTCGAAGACCCGCAGGCCTATCTGGCCGATTTGCGCGAGAAGACCGAGCGTCTGCTGCCGCAGGCGCGCGGCATTCGCGCGGTGCCGATTTCCGGCCAGACGGGTTATGGCCTCGACCGGCTGATGCAGAACATCATCGATACCGACAAGGTCTGGAACCGCCGCATCTCCACCGCCCGCCTCAACCGCTGGCTGGATTCGCAGACGACCCAGCATCCGCCGCCGGCCGTTTCCGGCCGTCGTCTCAAGCTGAAATATATGACGCAGGTAAAGGCCCGCCCGCCGGCCTTCATGATTTCCTGCACGCGGCCGGAAGCTATTCCGGAAAGCTATACGCGTTATCTGGTGAACGGTCTGCGCAAGGATTTCGACATGCCGGGCGTGCCGATCCGTGTGCATTATCGGGGTTCGGATAATCCGTTCGAGAGCAAGGCGAAGAAGCGGCGATGATCTGACGCAGGGCGTCGCGGCCTGTTTCTTCTCCCCGCCGGGGAGAAGATGGCCCGAAGGGTCAGATGAGGGGGCAACCTCTCCGCATATCGTTGGCCTTGCCCCCTCATCCCGCTGCCGCGGACTTCTCCCCCTCGGGGAGAAGAAACAAGGGGCACCCGCTCGTCCCAATTTCACGGTTTTGAAGAGTAAAAGACCATGCTGATCAAGCAGACCGACTATCACCGGATTTACCGCGTCATCAACAGCCTGCTCATCAGCCAGAATGCCGATCCCGCCTCGGCCTCCATGTATTTCAGCACCTTCGGCGCATTCATCCTGCAGCAGCATTACAAGGTGAAGGCGGTGCCGAAGGGCGGGCTTGCGGCCTATAATTTCGGTGGAACCGTGCTGCTATTCGCCGATCACCGCGAAGACGGTTATGTGACGGGTGCGGGCGAGAACTTCCACTGCTGGGTGGAGGCCGATGGCTGGGCCATCGATTTCATGGCGCCGGCATTTTCGGAAGGCGCCGATGGGCTTTCCGTGCCGGCGAAAATGTTCCAGCGGCCGCTTGCCGCCATGGCGGCATCCATCAACGATCTCGGACAATCCGGCGATTTCTTCTATCGCTCCGAACCCGAAGCCACGGCCAAGCGCTTTGCCGACTGGCACAGGCAGGCGATGATCGGCGATATGGCGAGCGTTGCCGCCAACTGGTTCCGCAAGTCGCCGAAACAGATGGCCGCTTCGCTTTCGGTAACGGATCGCGACGGCAAGGCGCGGACCGTGCCGCTTTCCGGCCAGATGCTCACCGGAGCGTGGTGAAGGCAGATTACGCCGCGCAGTGTCGATCCCGAAGGTTTTGTCAGCAAAAGGTCTTTTGATTTATAGGGGCAATGTTGCTACGCAGACTGGGCTTCAACAGCGACGGGAGTGACGTGTTCCTATGGCCGATGACACCATTTCAATAAGCTTCACGCCCGATCCGAAACATGTGCCTGAGTATGTCCACGGCTATCAACATCAGGCCTATGAAAATTACAGCATGATTTTCGACAAGTCCTGGAAGCGGCATTTTGCCTCGGCCAGAGCGCATCTATCCTCGTTTGCGGGACTTGCTGCCGGTTTCATCTATTCCTTAAGCCTGCCGTGGTTTCCGGGCGTCTGGCCGGTGGTCGGTTATTGGGTGTTTGCACCCGCACCGTTTGTGGCCCTCGCCATATGGTTCATTATCGCGCGGGGCTCGAGAAAGGAGATGAAATCCTATTACGAGGTCCTGGCACATTGGAATATTGCCAATGATCGGATGTATTCGCCTCACACGGAGGTCGAGATAGGACCCGAGGGTTACAAGCAGGTCACAAGACTGGACACCGTGCAGCTGAGCTGGGCGCGCTACCACCTCGCACTCACGCCGCCGGACAGTCTGGTGCTGGTTTTCCACGGGACGGTGGCTGTCATACCCAACAGCGCTCTGCCGATTGCTGCAAAGGACATCATCGAGAAGATCAATCACTGGTGCGCAGCCCAGCAGAAAGAGCTTCTTCCCTTATCCTGAAGCGGCATCTGAAAATGGCGGTATCATCCGGAAAAAGGACGGCCAGCGTGTTCTCGCGGCAGCCGCCTGACGTCAATCAGCAGCCCGACCCCGTTCTAAAGATAACGGCAGTCGCGTCCTGATTGCCTTGTGGCATTCCCGCTTCGTTTCGTCCACCGCTCCCGAACAGAATCTCGGGGATCGCCTCATGCAAGTTGAGAACGCGACAGCAGCGGCAGGGATTTTCCCGCCGCGTGAATGACATTGTCGAGGAACTGCCGCGAGGCTTTTTCCCAGCTGTAGCTTCTGGAAAGCGCCAGCGCCTCCTGCGGCGAACAATGAAGCGCCGCGAGACAGGCAGCGTGAAGATTGTCGTCCAGCGCACCGGCTGCCGGGTTGCCGCCGAGGATGTCGATTGGTCCGGTGACGGGGAAGGCGGCCACGGGCACGCCGCTTGCCAGCGCTTCCAGAATGGTGTTGCCGAACGTATCGGTCTTCGAGGGGAAGACGAAGACATCGGCCTGCGCATAGGCATCGGCCAGCTCCTCACCGGTCTTGACGCCGGTGAACAAAACGTCCGGATATTTCTCCTGCAATTCATGGCGGGCGGGGCCGTCGCCGATGACGACCTTCGAACCCGGCAGGTCCAGTTCCAGAAATTCCGGCAGGTTCTTCTCCACCGCCACACGTCCCACCGTCATGAAGATCGGGCGCGGTAGGTCGAAAGGCAGTTTTGCTTTCGGGCGGGGATGGAAAAGCTCGGCGTCGATGCCGCGGCTCCAGCGCTTCAGGTTGCGCACGCCGCGCGCTTCCAGTTCGGTCTCAAGGCTCGGCGTCGCCACCATGCAGGTGTTGCCGCCATTGTGGAACCAGCGCACGAAGGCGTAAAGCCAGCTTTCCGGCACGGGGAAGCGCGCTGCGACATATTCGGGAAAGCGGGTGTGATAGCTGGTGGAAAAACGCATGCGGTTCTTCACGCACCAGCGCCGCGCCATGAAACCCAGCGGCCCTTCCGTCGCGATATGCACGAAGGAGGGTTGGCTTTTTTCGATCTCCGCCGCCACACGGCGATAACCGGCGACCGAGAGGCGGATTTCCGGATAGGTGGGGCAGGGGATGCTGTAAAAACTCTGCGGCGTGACCATGCGCACATCGACGCCGAGCCGCGCGAGTTCGGTATTGGTATTTTCTATGGAGCGAACCACGCCGTTGACCTGCGGGTGCCAGGCATCTGTGACAATCGTGATTCTCGTCATGAAACACTGATCCTGCTCATCTGCGCGCGGGCGAATCCCCATTGCCCGGCTTCTGCCCGTATATGCGGCGTGCGTGTTACAGGATCATGTCAGGGTGTGTGACGGCGGGGAAGCGTGGTTTGCGCGCAGAAGTTTGCGGTTGTTCACGGCGCTTCCCAGTGCGGCGGAGCCTTATCCCACCAGCGGCAGCAGTTCGGGGCTGATCAGCGCGCCGTGGTGGCCGATGACGGTTGCCGCCGCCCTTGCCGCGAAGGTGGCCGCTTCCTCCGGCGAACTGCCGGTCACATAACGGGCGAGGAAAGCGCCGTTGAAGCTGTCGCCGGCGCTTGTCGTATCCACCACGTCCACGGCCTTCACCGCCGGGGCGTGACTGCGACTGCCGCCGAAATCGAGCGTCGCACCCTTGGCGCCGTCCTTCACGACGATGTTTTCGACACCAAGCGAACGGTAGCGGTCGATGGTCGCTTCCACGGAGACATCGCCGAAATGGCTCGCCTCGTCATCGAAGCTTGGCATGACAAGCGTTGCGGCGCGTGCGCCGTTGGAGACGGTCTCAAGCATCGTATCCTTATCCGCCCACAGGCGCGGTCGGATGTTGGGGTCGAAGACCACCAGCTTGCCCGCCGCCTTGGCGCGGCGCAGTTCGGCGAGGAACGTATCGACATCATGGGCGGAGGCGAGAATGGCGAGCGTGATGCCGGAGAAATAGACGACATCGGCGCTTTCCACCGTCCTGCGCAGATAATCCGCATCGGCGGCGAGCTGCCTTGCGGCGGCGGCATTGCGCCAGTAGCTGAAGGTGCGCTCGCCATCCTTCAGGTTGATGAGGTAAAGGCCGGGCGTGCCACCCTTGATGCGGCGGATTTTTTCCGTGCCGATGCCGGCTTCCGCGATGAAGGTGAGCATGTCTTCAGAGAGAGGATCGTCGCCAAGCGCGGTGAAATAATCGACCGACCAGTCGCCCGGCAGGCAGGCCCGGGCATACCATGCGGTATTGAACGTATCGCCGGCAAAACCCTTGCGCAGCAGCCCGTTGCCGGCCTGCGACAGTTCCACCATGCATTCGCCAATCGACAGAAACCGTCCGCCCACGCCGTCATCCTCCCGTTTTTTCCAGCCATGCGGCTTACGACGAGTGCGCGCCGCTGACAAGGGCGGTTGTGGCCGTTTGTGCATGTGCGAAGTTCCGGTTTACGCGGCCGCGACAGCTTTATATTCTCGTGCCACGGCGCTTTCGCTTTTCTTCGAATCGCGAAAGCGCCGTGTCTCTTTTTTGCGCATGTCTCTTTCCCAAAACCGCGTCACACTTTTGGGAGACATGCGCCGGCCGCCATCAGGAGATCGCCCATGCCGCTAACCCATGCCCCGGTCCACAAACCCCAAGCGCAATCGGACTGGTGGAAGGGAGCGGTGATCTATCAGGTCTATCCGCGTTCGTTTCAGGACACGACCGGCGACGGTTACGGCGATCTTGCCGGGGTGACGAAACGCCTGCCCTATATCGCTTCGCTCGGTGTCGACGGCATCTGGCTCTCGCCCTTCTTCACCTCGCCCATGGCCGATATGGGGTATGACGTTTCCGATTATTGCAATGTCGATCCGATGTTCGGCACGCTTGCCGATTTCGACGCGCTGATGGCCGAGGCGCACCGGCTGGGGCTGAAGGTCATCATCGATCAGGTCATCTCGCACACGTCGGACCAGCATCCCTGGTTCGTGGACAGCCGGGCGAGCCGCACCAACAGCAAGGCCGACTGGTATGTCTGGGCCAACCCCAAGCCGGATGGCACGGCACCCACCAACTGGCTTTCCGTGTTCGGCGGCCCGGCCTGGGAATGGGACGGCGTGCGCAAGCAATATTATATGCACAGCTTCCTCGCCTCGCAGCCGGATTTGAACTTCCACAATCGCGAGGTTCAGGATGCGCTCCTCGAAACCGTGCGTTTCTGGCTGGATCGTGGGGTGGACGGTTTCCGGCTCGATACCGTCAACCATTATTTCCATGATAAGCTTTTGCGCGACAACCCGCCGCTTTTCGACGAGGAAAGTTTCGGTCTCGATGCTTCCGACGTCAATCCCTATGGCATGCAGGACCATCTTTACGACAAGACGCGGCCGGAAAACGTAGCTTTCCTGAAGCGTTTTCGCGCGCTGCTCGACGACTATGAGGGCCGCGCCACGGTGGGCGAGGTGGGAGACGGGGCGCGGTCGCTGAAGACGGTGGCGGCCTATACGTCCGGAAATGACAAGCTCAACATGTGCTACACTTTCGACCTGCTGGGGCCGGATTTCAGCGCGAAGCATCTGCGCGCCTCGGTCGAGACCTTCGGCAAGGTGGTGACGGATGGCTGGGTGTGCTGGGCCTTTTCCAACCACGATGTGGTGCGCCACCTCAGCCGTTTTTCCGAAAGTGCGGAGGAGCAGGTGCGGGTGGCGAAGCTTGCCATCTGCGTTCTCGCCAGCCTGCGCGGTTCCATATGTCTCTATCAGGGCGAGGAGTTGGGTCTGACCGAGGCGGAACTTGCCTTCGAGGATCTGCGCGATCCCTACGGCATCCGCTTCTGGCCCGCCTTCAAGGGGCGGGACGGATGCCGCACGCCGATGGTGTGGGAAACCGGCAAGCCGAATGCCGGTTTTTCCAGTGCTGAAAAACCCTGGCTGCCGGTGCCCTATGTCCATGCCATGCAGGCTGTGGATGCGCAGGAGCGCAAGCCGGACTCGGTTCTGAACCATTACCGCGCGGTTTTGTCCTTCCGAAAAGGTCATGGCGCGCTGCGCGATGGCGACATGCACTTTATCAAGACCAATCTCGATGTGCTGGCCTTCACGCGCCAGAAGGGCGATGAAAAACTGCTCTTCGTTTTCAACCTCACCCGCGAAGCGGTGGAATTCCCGATACCGAAGGCCATGCGGGTCACCGATATACTGCCGATGCCGGGTTTCGCACCGCTATTCGATGCGGGGATCGTGAAGCTCGAGGGGCTGGATGTGTTTTGCGGGGTCGTTGCATGAGCGCGCAATTTGCCATCGAGACGGCTGGCGAAGCATCGCTCGATGAGTGGTCGCTTCTGCGGCACCGCTTGTGGCCCGATGCTTCACCCGCCGAACACCGGGCGGAATTGCAGGACGTCTCCGACAATGAGGTTGGATTTATTGCCCATGATCCGGCGGGCATGGCCATCGGTTTTGCCGAAGCCAGCCTGCGGCACGATTATGTCAACGGATGCGACACCTCGCCCGTGGCGTTTCTCGAAGGCGTTTATGTGGAGGAGGCCTTTCGCAAACAGGGCGTTGCGGCTGCATTGATTGCCGAAGTAACCCGTTGGGCGACCAGCAAGGGTGTGAGCGAGCTTGCTTCCGATGCCGATATTTCCAATGTCGATTCACACCGCATGCATGCGGCGCTGGGATTTGAGGAAACGCAGCGGGTGGTTTATTTCCGTAAGTCTCTTCCTCTGGGTTCATGACCTCTCGACACTGTTAGGCCAGCGGATGATGTCAGTCTTCGCGGCCGCCTTTCGCCGATCAGATGCGGCGCCATGATTGCGTCTTGGGCGTTGAATAGTACTATTTAAGTATTTATGAATTTTATAATATCTTAAATTTTAATTATTTCATGATTAAAACTTATATTTAATCGTATTAATGACGATTAAACAGTAGTTTTTTCAAATTTACTTATCTTTTAGCGAGCTTTGGGCAAGCTTCCAGTATTAATCATTGAAACCTACAGATTTTTCGGTCTCCACCCATAAAGTGAAGCAGGGATTGTCATGTCCGTTTCAATCAAGAATTTCAATCAGCCCAATACCGCGAATTCCACCTCGCCGCGCGCCAAAGCTAAGGCCGCCCCTCCATCCATCCGAGAGGTTTTCCTTTCCGGACAATCGGCGGCCCGCGCATCGACACCGAAACCAGCCCCCAAAACCTCGTCAGCCGATTATATCGCATCGCCCGCCTTCATGCGGAATCTGAGGGCCAAGCTTTCTCTGGCGGGGGACGATCCGGCGCAATATCTGCGCGCCCGGTCGATGATGAGTGCTCTCGAGCGTGGGGCCTTGCAGGTTTCGAACCCCACCCAGGGCAAAACGATTAATGCGTGGGATCCGAACCAGAAAAACGCCAAGCCGACGACAGCCACTGACATTGCCAAGACCAACTGGGTAGATTTCCTCAACACGCAGCTGAAGCGCAGCGAAGACGGCGCGCTTTCCAAGGATGGAAGCGGAAGCTATGTCGACAAGGCGACGGGAAAACACGCCTATTTTGGGCGGGTCGCGGGCAAATATTATTACGTCACCTGGCCTTCGGAGACGAAAGCATGAGGCCGCTCTCGCGGCCTCAAAACGCGGATTGAGTGTTTTCCACTGCCTCCGGTCGGCAAGCCACCGTCAGATCAGCGCAAACCGGTCCACATCCACCATACCCATATCGGAAATCTTCAGATGCGGGATGACGGGCAGGGGCAGGAAGGCGACCTGCAGGAAGGGTTCTTCCAGCGTCGTGCCGAGCGCATAGGCTGCTTTTCTAAGCGTGTGCAGCGTATCGCGAACGGTCTCATAGGGTTCGAGGCTCATCAGCCCTGCGACGGGGAGCGCGATCTCGCCCGTGACCCTGCCGTCTTCCACCACCACGAAGCCGCCCTTGATTTCGCCGAGCCGGTTGGCGGCCAGCGCCATGTCGTCCTCGCTCACGCCAACGACGCAGATATTGTGGCTGTCATGGCCGACGGTGGAGGCGATGGCGCCCTTTTTCAGGCCAAAGCCCTGAACGAAACCATTGGCATGGTTGCCGTTCTTGCCGTGGCGTTCGATGACGGCGACCTTGATGATGTCGTTCGCAAGATCGACGGTGGTCTGGTTGCCATCCGTCGGCAGCCTGTAGCGGCGGTGCTCGGTAATGATCTTGCCGGGAAGTACGCCCATGACGGGGCTTTCGCCTTCCGTAACCGGCACGCCGAAATGGGAAGCGAGCACGGGTCTTGCCTTGACGCTGTCGAGGCCGACGGGTGCGACCGGTTTGCGCGTGGCAAAAAGGGCGTCATCGACGATCCGGCCGCCGGAAAGCACCATGCTGGCCTTGCAGTTCTGCAGGCTGTCGATGACCACAAGATCGGCCCGCCAGCCCGGTGCGACAAGGCCGCGATCCCGCAGGCCAAAGGCTTTTGCGGCGGAAATGGAGGCGGCGCGGTAGATGGCGAGCGGTTCCACGCCGCTGGCGATTGCGGTACGGATCATATAGTCGAGATGGCCCTGCTCGGCGATGTCGAGCGGGTTGCGATCGTCCGTGCAGAGGGCCAGATAGGGCGACAGGCGTTCGGTGATGATCGGCATCAGGGCGTGCAGGTCCTTCGAGACCGAGCCTTCACGCACCAGAATATGCATGCCCTTGCGAATTTTCTCCAGCGCCTCAGTCGCGCTCGTGCATTCATGTTCGGTGCGGATGCCGGCGGCGAGATAGCCGTTCAGCGCCGTGCCGGAGAGAAGCGGTGCATGCCCGTCGATATGCTGGCCCTGAAACGCCTCGAGCTTCGCCATGCACACCGGATCCTTATGGATGACGCCCGGAAAATTCATGAATTCGGCAAGGCCGATGACCTTCGGGTGCTCCCGGAACGGCAGTAGCTTTTCGATGGGCAGATCGGCGCCGGCGGTTTCCAGATGGGTGGCGGGCACGCAGGAGGAGAGCTGCACCCGGATATCCATGATGGTTTCCATGGCGCTGTCGAGGAAGAACTGAAGCCCTTCAACGCCCAGAACATTGGCGATCTCGTGCGGGTCGCAAATGGCGGTGGTAACGCCATAGGGCAAAACGCAGCGGTCGAATTCGTGCGGTGTCACCAGCGACGATTCGATATGGAGATGCGTATCGATGAAACCCGGAACGACGATCTTTCCGGAAATGTCGATTTCCTGTCGCCCCTTGTAGTTCTCGCAGGTGCCGACGATGGTGTCGCCACAGATGGCGATATCCGAAGCGACGAGTTCTCCGGTGACGAGGTCGAAGAAGCGTCCGCCCTTGAGAACCATATCCGCCGGTTCACGGCCCGTACCCTGATCGATGCGCGTTTCAAGTGTGGAATTCATGCGGGTCTCTTCGGCTCCTGATTTACGTCGTATGCGAGAATTTTCACTATTTACATTCTAAGGTTGTTTCTTGGTCTATTCGGATTGATTCTTTGAGTTTTAAATATATCCAGAGTAAAAAATTTTCATATTTGTGTTATCTAATCTTCCGAGGTGCAAGTTTAGGCAGCGTTGGGAAGACTTGACTTCACCTTTATAGTTTAGCCGGTTGCGCGCCGACATTTTTACGAATTACGGTTTCAGGTTATCATTCCCGGGAAGGAAAATAAAAGCATCTGATGCTCAAACGAATTTCCACCCAGCAACTGACGATTGGCATGTTTATCGAAGCGATCGAAGGAACGCTTTCGAACCAGGGATTTTTAAAACGGCACCGCTTTCTTTTGCGGCACGAGGAATTAATGCGTCAATTGAAATCAAGCGGCGCCGAAAGCATCGTCATCAACACGGCCAAGGGATACGATACCGAAGGCAGCGCGCGTTCCGCGGCGGTTTCGCCGCAACCGGGCAATTGCCCGGAAACCGTCGCCGCCGTCACCCATGCCGTACGCTCGGCCGCCGATACGATTGCCGAGACCTTTGCTTCTGCAGAAGACGGCGGCATTGTTTCGCTGAAGGGCATGGCTGCGGCGGCTGGCAAGATTTCCGATGCCGTGCAGTCGAACCCGGCGATTTTCATCGGCGTCACCCGCCTGAAATCGAAAGATGAAACGACCTTCGTGCACTCGGTCTCCGTCAGCGGGCTGATGATCCTCTTCGGCAATTATCTCGGGCTCGACAGGGGAACGGTCAATCTGCTCGGTATCAGCGGGTTGCTGCATGATATCGGCAAGGTGGAAATCCCCTCATCGATCCTTAACAAGGCGGAAGGGTTGAGCGCCAGCGAGCGGGAAATCATCAATCTCCATCCCGCATTCGGCCGGGATATATTGTCGCGCAACGCGCAGATGCCGGAGATGGTGCTCGATGTCTGCTTCAATCATCATGAGCGGATGGATGGCGGCGGTTATCCAAGCGGCCGTGCGGGCAGCCAGATCAGCCTCTATGCGCGTATCGCGGCGATTTGCGACGTCTATGACGCCATCACCTCGGTCAGGCCCTACAAGAAGCCGTGGACGGCGAATGACGCGCTGACCTGGATGCTGCGAAGGGAGGGGCATTTCGACATGCAGCTGCTGAAGAAATTCGCACTGTGCATTTCCGCCTCGCTGCCGAGGGGTTAGTTGCCGAAGATGATCGCCATGTTCAGGCTGTCGATGTAACGCCCGTCGATCAGAACGGCATCACGGCCCCGGCCTTCATGCACAAAACCGATCTTTTCATAAAGCGCAATTGCTCTCGTATTGTCCGCATGCACGCTCAGTTCCACACGGTGCAGCCCGCATTGACGGGCGGCATCGAGCGTCTGCCGCATCAGCCGTCCACCCAGCCCCTTGTCGCGATAGGCCGGCAGGATGCCCATGCCAAGCGTGCCGCGATGGGCATGGGTGGGCCTGCTCTCGCGGCGAATATCGCACCAGCCGACCACCTTGCCATCCGCAATCGCCACGAATTGCGGATGGTCGTTTTCGATCATGTCGAGAACGAAGGCGCGGACCGAATCGAGCGGCGGCGCCTCCAGGAAGCTCAGATATTTCCGCTCGCGCGATACCGCATCGAGAGCACGGTGAAAGCTTTCAACGTGCTCCGCCCGGATGGGTTCGATGCTGATGGCGTCGGCAGCAGCCATCATGCCGCCTTCGTCTTCGCCTTGCGGGTCAGATGCACCACGACGTTTTCGATCATGCGCATGCCGGCGTCCTGGCCGAGCGTCATGATCGATTCCGGGTGGAACTGAACGGCGGCCACCGGTTCCTTGGCATGTTCGATGCCCATGATCGTGCCGTCCTCGCTTTCCGCGGTGATGATGAAATCACGCGGAAGGGTGGAGGGGTCGGCGAAGATCGAGTGGTAACGGCCGACGGTCACTTCCTTGCCCAGACCGGAGAAGACGAGACCCGGTTCCAGCACGCGAATGCGCGATGGCTTGCCATGCATCGGCACCGCAAGCTGGCGAAGTTCGCCGCCATAGGCTTCCGCCAGCGCCTGAAGGCCGAGGCAGACGCCGAAGATCGGCAATTCGCGGGCGCGGGCGGCCTTGATCGTCGCCTTGCAGTCGAAATCCGTCGGGCTGCCCGGTCCGGGAGAGAGCACGACGAGATCGGGCTGGAAGCGATCGAACACCTCTGCCGCAACCGGCGTTCTGACGGTGGAGACGGTCGCGCCCGTCTGGCGGAAATAATTCGCCAGTGTGTGCACGAAACTGTCTTCGTGGTCGACGAGCAGGATCTTGACACCGGTGCCCACCTTGGCGGCATCACGCTTGGTGGAAGCGGCGTTGGTGGCTTTCGCATCGCGAATGGCGGCGATCATGGCGGAGGCCTTCAGTTCGGTTTCGGCTTCTTCTTCCTGCGGATTGGAATCGTTGAGCAGCGTCGCACCCGCACGCACCTCGGCAATGCCGTCCTTGATGCGGATGGTGCGCAGCGTGAGCCCCGTATTCATGTCCCCGTTGAAACCGACCATGCCGATCGCGCCGCCATACCAGGCGCGCGGGCTCTTTTCATGGCCTTCGATGAAGCGCATGGCCCACAGCTTCGGCGCACCGGTGACGGTGACGGCCCAGGCGTGGCTGAGGAAGCCGTCAAAGGCGTCCATGTCATCGCGCAGGCGGCCTTCAATGTGGTCCACCGTGTGGATGAGGCGCGAATACATCTCGATCTGGCGGCGGCCGATGACCTTTACCGAACCCGGCTCGCAGACGCGGCTCTTGTCGTTACGGTCGACATCCGAGCACATGGTGAGTTCGGATTCGTCCTTCTTCGAATTGAGCAGTTTCAGGATCTGCTCGCTGTCGGCAATCGGATCGTCGCCGCGCTTGATGGTGCCGGAAATCGGGCAGGTCTCGATGCGGCGGCCGGAAACGCGCACGAACATTTCCGGCGACGCGCCGACCAGATATTCTTGATGGCCGAGATTGATGAAGAAGGAATAGGGGGAGGGATTGATCGCCTTCAGGCGGCGCGAAATCGCCGACGGATTGCTTTCACAACGCTCCATGAATTTCTGGCCGGGAACGACCTCGAACAGATCGCCGCGGCGGAAGCTTTCCTTGGCCTTCACCACCAGTTCGGAATATTCACCGGGACGGTGATCGCCCTTGGGCGGGATGGTATCGGTGGTCTTGAAGGGATCGGGTGCAATGTCGGAGGACTTGCCGTCCGTCGTCACGCCGCCCTTTTCGAAATCGTAGCGGTCGATCCAGGCCTTGGCGGAATAGTGGTCGACGACGAGTATTTCGTCGGGCAGGAACAGCACCATGTCGCGCTGGTCTTCCGGGCGCGAAAGCGACAGCTTGATCGCGTCGAACTGGAAGGCGAGATCGTAACCGAAGGCGCCGAACAGGCCGATGGCCGAATCCGCATTCGAATAAAAGAGGTCGACGATGGCGCGCAGCGCCGTGAAGACGGTCGGGATTTTCGAGCGTTCTTCCTCGGTGAAAACGCGGTCCGGCTCGTTGACGGTGAGATCGAGACGGCGCGTGGTGGAAGCGCCAAGCGTGAGATCGGGCGTCGCCTTCAGCTTCTCGGTGATGAAGGAAAGCAGCACTTCGCCACGGCCATTATAGGCCTCGATCCACATCTTGCGGCCGAAACAGGAAATGCCGAGCGGCGGATCGACAATAGCTGTATCCCAGCGGGTGTAACGGCCCGGATATTCATAGTTGGACGAAAAAACCGCGCCGCGATGGGAATCGAGCTTTTCGATATAATTATCGATGGCGCTGGCGTAATCGGCGGGCCGACGCTTTCGGCTGACCTTGATGCCGCCTTTCGTCTCGTAGGTTTCCGCGCCGTCATCCTGAATGATCGTTACCATTTCTTTCGTACTCGTTTTTTCGCATGTCGTTATCGCAAAACCGTCAAGCACTTTTGCGCGCATGCTTTCTGTTGTTCAAGCCCGATGACAGGCGGCAAAATAACAAAAAAGCCGCCTGAAAATTCGGGCGGCTTGGACTTTGTCTGAAGACATGACTGGTCAAGGCCGCGAAAAGCTGCCCCACCACCAGTTAGCAATGTTCTTAGACACGATGTTCATGGGAAAATTGTTAGCGCGCACGATCCGCCTTGGCAAGCGGATTTCGGTGAGGGAATGAACCTTACGGGCCGTCGCGGCGTTGCACTCCTGCCGAAACGGTCAGGAGTGCCCCGAAAAATGCTTCATCGCCTGTGTCTTCTGGTAACCACCATCGCATTGATTTCCGCCTCTGAACCGCCGGCGCAGGTGCCGGTGCCGCAACCGAAACCGGGTGAGGGGCAATCCGCCACCCCCGCGGACAAGCCATCGGACGAGCCGCCGCAAAGCCCGACGGAAGCGCCGAAACCGGCCCCGAAACCGCAGGTCCCGGAAGAGGGGAAACCGGATGACGGCAAGACGCCGGCAGACAAGGGGTCCGATGACAGCAAGAAGGGCGTCGAGGACAAGGTGGGTGAGGGCAAAGAGGAGGGCGAACAACGGAAACCGGATGTTGACGCTGCAAAACCGGAAGAGAAGCCGCAGGAACCGATGAAGCCGGAAGATCCGGCCACGCTTCAGGCATGCCTTGGCGCGTTGAAGGATATCGGCGCCGAGTTCAAGCAGCTTGAACCGATCCGCGATGCGGAGCAGGGCTGCGGCATCGAAGCGCCTGTCGAGCTTTCCGTGGTTCTGCCCGGCATCAAGCTGGAACCATCGGGCACCATGCGCTGCGAAACCGCGCTCGCGCTTTCCCGCTGGACAAAGGAGATGATGCTGCCGGCGGCGGCTCTGGCTATGCCGGAGAAAAAGGTGACGGCCATCGCCAATGCCTCGACCTATATCTGCCGCAACCGCAACAGCGCGGAAAACGGCAAGATTTCCGAACATGCCAAGGGCAATGCCGTCGATATTTCCACGATCGCCTTCGATAAGGGCGAGCCGCTGGTGATGAAGCCGCGCGGTGAGGACGGAACGCCGGAAGGCGCTTTCCAGCGCACGATTACCGCCGCCGCCTGCCTGTTCTTCCGCACGGTTCTTTCGCCCGGCAGCGACGCCACCCATCAGGATCACCTGCATCTCGACGTGCTGGAGCGCAAGGGCGGCTATCTCTATTGCCGCTGATAAAAAAGGGGCGACCCGAAGGCCGCCCCGACTGGAGATGATGTTTCTGCCCGGTTTTAGAATTTCTGGGTCAGAGAGATTTTGAAGGTGCGTCCGGCTTCCGTATAGAAGTCCACCGGCTGGTTGACGGTGCTGACGGAATTCGGGTTCACGTCGCGAACGCCGACGGCATTCCAGTATTTCCTGTCGAACAGATTGTAGATGCCGGCCTGGATGCGCAGGCCCTTGGTCTGTTCCGGTTCCCACCAGCCGGTCAGGTTGAAGACGCCGTAGCCGGGGGCGTCAAAGGTGTTGGCCACCCGGTCGTCACGCATGCCGGAGGAGAAGACACCGGTAAGTTCCGTGCCCCAGACGTCCTGCTCGTAGCCGATGCCGACAACGGACTTGAAGGGCGCGACCGTGCGAATGAATTCGTTGGTGTCGGTGTCCTTGCCATAGGCGTAAGCGAGCGAAGCATGGGCGAAGAAGCCGTTTGCGAGGTCCTTGCGGACCTTGGCTTCGACACCGGAGATTTCGACGTTGTTACGGTTGCGATAGGTGAAGAGCGATCCGTTGCCCCTGCCGCCGAAGCCGGGGAAGAGCGTCGTCGAGGTCGTGTACTGCTCGATGAAGTTCTTGTACTTGTTGTGGAACAGCGTCAGGCTTCCCGTGAGGTCGCCGGAGGCGTAGTTCGCGCCGATTTCGAAACCGTTGCTGGTCTCGGGGTTGAGGGAGGAATTACCGACCACCGCGTAACCGGAGCTGATGTTGGAGAAGTTCAAGTACAGTTCGTTGATCGTCGGGGCGCGATAGGCCATCGACCATTGCGCGAAGAGCTGCAGTTCCGGTGTGACGTCATAGGTCGCGAGAAGCTTCGGCGAGAAGCGCGAGCCGCTGTTGCCTGTCGGCAGGCCGAAGGTTCTGTAGCCGCCATTGCTGGAAACCGAGCCGTCCGGGTCGTAGTCATAGGAATCGAAGCGCAGGCCGGGGGTCAGGCGGAAGCCGTTGCCGAAGGCGATTTCGTCATCGAGATAAAGACCGAGGCTCTTGCCGCTCACGTCAGGCATGTCGGACTGGGAAGAAGACGTCACGCCGGCCGTGTTGGCGTAAAGCTCCTGGCTGAAATCGGTCGTCATGGCGTTGCCGCCGAAACGAACCGTGTGCTGCACACCGCCAAGCTCGAAGCCGGATTCAAGGCCGCCGACGATGCCGAATGCGCTGTTGCGCATGCTGTCTTCGCGAATATAGAGCGAATTGTTGGTCAGGCGGTCACCGGCGCCGGATTCCTTGGAAAGACGCGTCCAGTAGAGCGAAAGATTGGCGGCATCGATGAAGCCGTCGGTCGAGGGCGCTTCGTATTCATAGTCGAGCGATACGCGATCGCGCTCGGTATCCTCGTAGCCCCGGTAGTCGCCGATCCGGTAGGTCGAGCCCGAAACGCTGACGCCCTGCAGGGTCTTCATGTCGCTGCGGTTTCTCACCGAGTAACGCTCGGCTGTCAGCCCGATGCGGTGACCGCCTTCAAGATCCTGACGGATCTTGAACATCAGGTTGCTTTCATAGGTGTCGGCGGGATTGGGCTTGGTACGGCGCGTGCCGTAGACATCGGCCGTGCCCTTATTGTCCGTCTCGTTGCCGCGCTTGTAGGAACCCTGGAACAGGACCGAGGTATTCTCGATCTTCTTGGCGACGGCGAGCGATCCGCCCACGCTTCTGTCTTCGCTGTCATAGGTGGTCTTGGCCACGCCGCCCCAGTCCCTGCCTTCGCCGATCAGGTCTTCCGGCTCGAGCGTGCGCAGCACCAGCGCGCCGCCGAGAGCACCGGAGCCGATACGGCTGGAATCTGCGCCGCGCACCACATCGACCGTCGAAAGCGAGGAAAAATCGAAGCTCGAATTCGTATTGCTCAATGTGGTGGTGGCCTGACCCTGCCGGGCAAAGTTTTCGAAGAAGGGAACGGGAATATTGTCGATCAAAGTGACGACGCGTGCGCCACCGAGGCCGCGAATGAACAGGCCGCCGGGCCGGCCGGGCTTGGCATCGACGTAATCGACGCCCGGCTCCGTGCTGTTGCCGAGGTCCTTGATGCTGCCGATGTCCTTCTTGCGGATGTCTTCCGCCGTGGTCTGGCTCGCCAGCGGCGTGTCGGCGGCGGCATTGGCGCTTTTGACGCGCTTGCCCTTGACGACGATCCTTTCAAGCGTGGTGGCGCCGTCCGCCTGCGCCGCGGCATCCTGTGCCCGCGCGGGGCCGGCAAGCGGCAGAAAAGAGATGGCAGTGCACAGAAGCAGCGCGGAATGCGTGCGCGAAATGGACATTAAGTACCCCCAGGTAGGCGCGCGAATGGGCCACGGCGTGCGAAAGCACGCCGCGCTTGCCGTCGCGGCTGAAACTGTTTTGATTGTTACGGGCGAGCCGATAAGCGAGGACTAAAAAACATGATGATAACTGTCAACATATTATATATGACTTTTTGCATCATGTTTTAAAGCATAACAGTATGTTGCAAAAATATGACGCTTATCCGCTCTCGAACCTGACTGGCGAATGGGGTGTGAAAACGCCACGGTACGGTCAAAGTCCCGACATTGCCGCTTGCTAGGATATTCGCAGCCAGTTTACATGGCGAAACAAACCATGCCCCAACAATAAACAGATTATTAATCGGATACGGAAATGAAGTCTCTTGAACTGCTCGTCGAGCGGATCATCCTCTCCAGCCGCTGGCTACTCGTCGTTTTTTATCTCGGGCTCGTCGCGGCACTGGCGGTTTATGCATTTTCCTTCGCGCTCAAGTTTCTGAAAGTTGCGAAGAACGTTTTCACCTACGACGAAGCGGACATGATCCTCGCCATGCTGGGTCTGATCGATGCGGCGCTGGTCGCCAGCCTGATCGTCATGGTGATGATTTCCGGTTACGAGAACTTCGTCAGCCGCTTCGACGATGCCGATGCCGAGGTTTCCTTTCTGGGCAAGCTCGATTCCGGCAGCCTGAAAATCAAGGTCGCGTCGTCGATCGTGGCGATCTCGTCGATCCACCTGCTGCAAATCTTCCTCAACGCCAGTCAATATTCGGACAGCAAGCTGATGTGGTTCACCATCATCCATCTGGCTTTTGTCGTCTCGGCGGTCATGCTCGGTTTCCTGGAAAAACTGATGGCCAAGCCGAAGGACAAATCCGAAAAGCCGGTGCTTTGATCAGGATGGTCCAGCCGATATGAAGGTCGCAACCCCGTTCTGGCCATGCCGCATGTTTTACGCTCCGGGCGCTGCGTCCCGGCGTGTCGAGGGTGCGTGAATGGTGAAGACGGAGCGTCAGGCCAGACTTTGCGACGATCTGTCGGCTGCGGCCGACAAATCCCAATGGCTGGAGGCGCTGCGGGAAGTGATGCGCGCCTTCGGTTACGCCTATGTGACGCTTTTGCGGTTGCCCGGCGGACAGAATGCCTATGCCTTGCCAACGGTTGTCGAAAGCAGCCTGCCGATCTGGGTCGTGAATGCGATGACCAGGGACGGCGCGCTTGGGGACTGTCCCGTCATCAAGCGCGGCGCGTCATCGATGATGCCGCAATATTGGTCGCTGCAGGATCCGGATATTGCCTGCGGACCGCTGGTGGATGCGGCGGCCTCGCTGAGCAGCATGGGCATTACGTCCGGTCTGATGGTGCCGGTGCACGGCATGTACGGCAACCGGCATCTGATGAATTTCGCAGGCGATCGCGATATCCTGCCGCAAGCCGCGCTCAACGAGCTGAGCATGATCGTGCTGCATGCGCTGGAGGTTTATGACCGGCTTTGCCGCACCAACTCAAAAGGTCCGTCGCCGCTGACGAAGCGGGAACTAGACGTCGTGCGCTGGACGGCGCAGGGAAAGACCTCCGTGGAGATCGCCGAGCTTCTGTCCATCTCGGAACATACCGTCAATGCCTATATGAACAACGCTATCCGCAAGCTCGACTGCGTCAACCGCACCCAGCTCGTGGCCAAGACGATACGCCTTGGCCTCATAGACTGATCGATCCTGTCGTCGCTGGCAGGCCTCGCCTTACCGGTCAAGAACCGAGCGAAGCTCGACGAGATTAGAGCGAACCCGCAAAACGTAAAATCCCATGGTGGCGAGGTGCGAGGGCATGATCCAGCCGCTTTCCTCACCATTGGAAATGATCGCCGGCTGGATGCGCAGGGCTGCGCGGGTCTGCAACAGCGTGTCGTTCCAAAGGTTGGTCAGGTTACGCTCGCGGATGACCTGCGCGAAGTCCGATCCGGCGGCGGAAAGCACGCCGTAATAGCCGTAGAGCTGGCCATAGGCGAACCAGAAGCGGTCGTCGGCGCGGGTATCGAACCAGCCGCCATTATAGTTTTCCGAACGCTCGCGCAGAATTGCAGACGTGGAGCCGATATCGCCGGCGATACGGTCGATGAACTGGATGAGGTTGTCGGCGCGTGTATCGAAGACGGCCTTGCAGGCGGCAAGTTCGCCGTTGAAGGCCTGGAAGCTGCGGATGGCGGCGCGGTAATAGCTGGGGGTCGGCGTCTTCGGGCCGAACGGATCGAGACCGAAATACCAGGAATATTCGCTGAACTGCATGTTCCCGCGTGCTTCCTGGAGATTGTTGTTGATGCCGGAGGTTCCGCGCACGCGGCCGAGCGTATCCACCAGTTCCACCGAGGTGCGGCGCACGGCCTGATTTACGCCGCGCTGGAATGACGCCTTGTTGTCCAGAAATGGCGTGCTGTCCCAGTCCATGCCGAAAAGGCCGAGACGATAGAGCAGCATGGAGGAAATCCATGCGTTCTGGTTGACGTTGAAATCGGTGAGATCGGCGGCCGCGTCGACGATGGCCGAACGCTGGCAGACCGGCGCGGATGTGTTTGCGGCGGCGCCCGTTGCGCCACCCGCCGGGGCGGCGGCCGGCAATTCCTGCCCGGCAGGCACGGTGCGCTCTTCAAGCTTGTAGCGCGCGACGTAATCCGGGTCGAAATTCGTCCAGACCTGGGTTTGCCAGATGAAATATCCGTAGAAGCCGGCAAGAAGAATGACGATGAGGGCGATCGGGCCCTTGATGAGCCAGTTGCGGCCGCTGTACCAGCCATGGGCGGCCATGAAGGGCCACAAAAGCCAGGCGACGAGAAGACCGGCGGCCCTGCCGATGGCGCTGAAGGCTGCCTGAATCAAAGCGGTGATCCGGTCGATCATGTCGTCATAGTCTCCTCTGCCCGTGGGGCTGGACGCCGGAAGAAAAACACGCGGCCCGCCCGCGCCCTTCGGCGCTTCGTATAAACCGCGGTCATTTACTGTCTTCCAGATATGTCCCGGTCAACCGGGATACAACATGATTGCGAAACTTTTCTCAACCTGCGGTCCGCGCCGGCCATTATGGCTTTCCACACCGATTGTGGAGCAACAGCCGCCGCGGAACCGAAGGGATATGCGCCTAGAGGCCGAGCTTGGCGATCTCGTCGTTCAGCCGGTCACGTGCCTTTTTCGGCAGTTTGCCGTTCTTGACGGCGTCGAGATTGGCCGGCGCGGCGTCGCCGACGACAACGAGCGCGATCATGCCCATGCCCAGATGCGGTGTGCATTTGACGACGTAGGCGCCTTCCTTCTCGACCGTCAACTTCACCGTCTCGTTCATCTTGCCCTTGAAGTCTGCGACACCCTCGGGGATCATGTCCTTCACGGCTGCCGCATCATGGCCCTTGTCGACCGGGACGAAGGTGATGACGTCGCCGACGGCGGCCTTGACTGTTGCGGGCTCGAAGACCATCGCCTGACCGTCGCTGCCCTTGTTGAGCATCTTCACTTCGATTTCGGCAGCAAGGGTGGGAAAGGCGAAAAGACCTGCGAGAATGGCGAGGCCGGCGAATTTGGCAGTTCTGTTCTGCATAGTTTTGCTCCTGAGAGAAAGCACATCCACGCGAATGTGTCGCCGTCGTCTTAGCCCAGGAGCGGGGGAGCCATCTTTGCGGAAAATCAAATGCGGCAACCGGACGCAGATGTTCACTCGCCCTTGAACGTCTCCACCCAGTGGCGGCGGCAGAAGGAAACATATTTCTCGTTGCCGCCGACATCGATCTGCGCGCCCTCCGTCACGACCTTTCCTTCATTGTCGAAGCGGGCCACCATCGTCGCCTTGCGGCCGCAATGGCAGATGGTGCGGATTTCGCGAAGCTCGTCGGCAATGGCAAGCAGTTCTTTCGAGGCGGGGAAGAGCTTTCCCTGAAAATCCGTGCGCAGGCCATAGGTCATGACCGGGATGTTCAGCCTGTCGACAATGTCGGCAAGCTGCCAGACATGGTGTTCGGAGAGAAAGTTGGCTTCATCGATGAAAACGCAGGCGACCGGCGCTTCGGCTGTGAGGGCCGATACCTCTGCGAACAGGTCGGTATTGTCATCGAAGGTCAGGGCGTCGGAGGAGAGGCCGATGCGCGAGGCGACACGGCCGACGCCGGCCCGGTCGTCAAAGGCGGCCGTGAAGATCAGTGTGCGCATGCCGCGCTCCTGATAATTGTAGGATGCCTGCAGCAGCATGGTCGATTTGCCGGCGTTCATCGTCGAATAATTGAAATAGAGTTTTGCCATTATCCACTCCCGGAGCGCCCTTGCGTCCTTCGGACGCTTCTTAACAATGCTCCAACCTGTTGAATCGGCACATCGCGACTCACAGAGCCGATTCCCGTTTATGCCGATGCCGCAGCCAGCGTCTTTTGACGGCGAAGAAGCGGATTGAAAAGTGCCGCAGCGGGAAAAACACAGATTTCCGCAACCGGACTGTTTGTCGCATTCGGGCGTTGAAAGCCGGTGATTTTCACGATTTTGTCGCAAACGGTGCGCCAAAGCACGCAAATGCGCGCGAGTTGATTGTGTCCGGCAGATATTGATAATGGCAAGGGAACGAAAAAACAGGGAGCAAGCCATATGTTTGCAAATAGAAGCCGCTGTCTGGCCTTGGCCGCAGCAATCTCCTCCATGACGTTCAATGCGGCCGGTGCTGCGGAACCGGCAAGCTGTGGCACAGTGCGCTTTTCCGATGTGGGCTGGACCGACATCACCGCCACGACGGCCACCGCCACCGTGCTTCTGAAAAGCCTTGGCTATGAAACCGACGTCAAGCTTCTTTCCGTACCCGTTACCTACACATCCCTGAAAAACAAGGACATCGACGTCTTCCTCGGCAACTGGATGCCGACCATGGAAGGCGATATCGCGCCTTATCGCGAAGACAAATCCGTGGAAACGCTGCGGGAAAACCTGACCGGCGCGAAATACACGCTGGCGACCAACGCCAAGGGCGCCGAACTCGGCATCAAGGATTTCAAGGACATCGCCGCCCACAGCGCCGATCTCGGCGGCAAGATCTATGGTATCGAGCCGGGCAATGACGGCAATCGCCTGATTCTCGACATGGTGGCCAAGGACAGTTTCGGTCTGAAGTCATTCGAGGTGGTCGAGTCGTCCGAACAGGGCATGCTCTCCCAGGTGGCCCGTGCCGAAAAATCCGGCGAGCCCATCGTCTTCCTCGGCTGGGAACCGCATCCCATGAATGCGAATTTCAAGCTGACCTATCTGACCGGCGGCGACGAGGTCTTCGGCCCCAATCTCGGCGGCGCGACGATCCATACCAATGTCCGCAAGGGTTACGTCGAGGAGTGCCCGAATGTCGGCGCGTTCCTCAAGAACCTGCAATTTTCCCTGCCCATGGAAAACGAGATCATGGGCAAGATCCTGAATGACGGCCTTGAGGGCGAGGCGGCTGCAACCGCCTGGCTGAAGGCCAATCCGACGGCGATCGAGCCCTGGCTCGCCAACGTCAAGACCAAGGACGGCAGCGCCGACGCCCTGCCTGCCGCCAAGAAGGCTCTCGGCCTCTAAGCCGCAAGACGATGCATGACTGCATCCGGCCTGCGCGGCAGGCCGGATCAGCGGGAAATAACGATGCCCATGCATGACCTTGCCTGTGAATTTTCAGACATTGAAGGTCATGCGCCAGCACCGCGTCCGGCAGTTTCGCTGCCGGCCGTCATTTCTGCATTGGAGCAATCCCGGTGAAACGGGATTACGATGCTCTATTTCTTTGTTGTCTGCGCAATTCCGGACGCAAAACCGCTCTGCACTTTTGCCGGAATTGTTTTAGTTCACGAAAGGTCTTTTCTTACCGTGGAATGGCTCAGCGCTCCTGAAAACCGCCTGCCCGTCGGCCGATATGCCAAGGAGGCCATTGACTGGCTGACCGGCAATCTCGCTTTTTTCTTCGATTGGCTTTCCTTCATTTTCCAAAGCGTCATCAACGCCCTGCTTTATGTGCTGCAGGCGCCGCATCCGCTCATCATCGTGGCGATCCTGACGGCGCTTTCCGCCTGGACGCGCCGCTCCGTCGGCATGCCGGTCTTCACGGCGCTCGGCCTGCTGCTCATCATCAATCTGGGCTACTGGAAGGCGACGACAGAAACGCTGGCGCTCGTCATCGCCGCCAGCGCCGTGTGCATGATCATCGGCATACCGCTCGGCATATTGGCGGCGCGGCGCAAATGGATCTATGCCGGCATGCGCCCGGTGCTGGACCTGATGCAGACCATCCCGACTTTCGTTTATCTCATCCCGGCGCTGGTGCTGTTCGGTCTCGGCATGGTTCCGGGGCTCATCGCCACCGTCATCTTCGCCATTCCGGCCCCGGTGCGGCTTACCCGCCTCGGCATCGTGTCGACGCCGCCGGCGCTGGTGGAGGCGGCCGTCGCCTTTGGCGCGACGCCGTCGCAAGTATTACGCAAGGTGGAGCTTCCCTTCGCCGCGCCGCAGATCATGGCCGGCCTTACCCAGACGATCATGCTGTCGCTGTCGATGGTGGTCATTTCCGCCCTCGTCGGCGCCAATGGTCTCGGCGTACCCGTGGTGCGCGCCCTGAACACCGTCAATATAGCCATGGGCTTCGAAGCGGGACTGTGCATCGTCATACTGGCGATCGTTCTCGACCGGCTTTTTCGCCTTCCCGGTGCGGAGGATGATCTATGAGTGACGCCATCATCTTCGGAAATGTCGATATCGTTTTCGGCGACCGGCCCGATGCGGCGCTGCCGCTGATCGACAAGGGCAGCACGCGGGACGAGATCAATGCCGAAACCGGACTGGTTCTCGGTGTCGCCAATGCCTCGCTCTCGGTCAGCGAGGGCGAGATACTCGTGCTCATGGGGCTTTCCGGTTCGGGCAAGTCGACCCTGCTCAGGGCCGTCAACGGGCTTGCGCCTGTGGTGCGCGGCAATGTCGGCGTGAAGACCAAAACCGGCTATGTCGATCCCTATCGCTCGACGGCGAAAGCGCTGCGCGACCTGCGCATGCACACGGTCTCCATGGTCTTCCAGCAATTCGGCCTTCTGCCCTGGCGCAATGTGGCCGATAATGTCGGCTTCGGGCTTGAGCTTTCCGGTGTGCCGGAAGCCGAGCGCAAGCGCATGGTGGCCGAGCAGCTGGAGCTGGTCAATCTCTCCGCCTGGGCCGACCGCAAGGTGGGAGAACTTTCCGGCGGCATGCAGCAGCGTGTGGGGCTGGCGAGAGCCTTTGCCACCGGCGCGCCGATCCTGTTGATGGACGAGCCGTTCTCGGCGCTCGACCCTCTCATCAGAAGCCGCCTGCAGGACGAGCTTCTGGAGTTCCAGAGCCGGCTGAAGAAAACTATCCTCTTCGTCAGCCACGATCTGGACGAGGCCTTCCGCATCGGCAACCGGATCGCCATGATGGAGGGCGGACGCATCATCCAGTGCGGAACGCCGCAGCAGATCGTCAAGCAGCCGGCCACGCCCTATGTCGCGGATTTCGTGCAGAACATGAACCCGATCTCCATGCTGACCGCCGCCGATGTGATGAAGCGTGGGGTGGACGAACGCAACGGGCAGATGACAGTCGCCGCCACCGCCCGCCCGTCATCGCCGCTGATCGATATTCTCGATGCGCTGTCAAAACATTCCGGCGCGATCGGCGTCGTCGACAACGGTGCGATCGTCGGCACGATTTCCGCCGATGAAGTCGTGGCGGGTCTGACGCGTCACCGCAAAAAATAGTGATTCGCCTGTCTGAAAAAGAAAGGGCCTTCCATAGAGGGCCCTTTTTCTGTTTCCAGATGATCTTCGCGGCGCAAGTTATACCTTCCCACGGTAGCAAAGAATATTTTTGATATCACAAGTTATGCATGAAAATAATTACTAATAAAAATCATATTGCAAACTTAGAGAAAATTGCGCAAAGTTAATCTAGATTCTTTAGCTCGCTGCTAAATTTAAGGTGGTAATAGATCGCAGCCTCAAAATCCGGCATTGGGTAACAAGATTTCGGCGCTCAACTTTTGATCGTTTATTGCTTATAAATACTGCCGCTAATACATATGTTTATCATCAAATTGACAAAAAACAGGCAAAAAGCTGATAATTTGGTCACAATATTTTAAGTAAATAACCGGTGAAGAATAGTCTTTGAAAGGGACACGATATAAGCAAGATTTAGGTATATACAACGTATCGACTGAATTATAAAAACACCTTTTGGAACACCTATAATAGCCACCATGACCGTCTTTTTCGACTGTCATCAGGAGACTTGAGCGTATGGATAACCAATCTCTGTCGGAACATAGCATCGCCGCTGCAGACTTGCTCTCAGCCATGGCGAATCCCAAGCGCCTGATGATCTTGTGCACGCTGGTGGATACGGAAGTGCCGGTTGGTGTTCTCGCTTCACAGGTTGGTCTCAGCCAGTCCGCTCTCTCGCAGCATCTTTCGAAATTGCGTGCCCAGCGGCTGGTGAAGACACGACGGGATGCGCAGACCATCTACTATTCCAGCAATTCCGAATCCGTGAAAAAAATCCTCGCCTCCCTCGAGGAAATTTACTGCCAGGCGCAGAAGAGCAGCAAGACCGCTGCGTGATCCCAAGGCCCTGTTAAGGCCCGGCAGCATCACTCGATTGAAACCGGCGCACGACGCCGGTTTTTCTTTTCAGCGGCCTTCGCCGCGGGTGCATCCGGCACAGGGATTGGGGCTGCGTATTGGCGCGGTTTTCAGGCTGGTGCAGCAACCTGCATCTGCTGCTTGAGACGGCCTGCCGCAGCCGCATATCCGCCGTCGGCGCCATCCACGAAATGCATATGGTCTCTCGAAAGCGGAGAGGGGACGATACAGGTCATCAATGCGGCATCCTGTTCGTGCAGGCCGTAATAACAGCTTCCCGAGAGGCGGCCCTGTTCCAGCCGCGCGCGGATTTTTTCGAGCCGTGCGGCGTCGATATCCACCGTCATCTTCAGGCCGTCATCGAATTTCCTGAAATCTGTATTGCTCGCGACCGAACGCCGGTAGCGTATCGCATTGAACGGTCCGAACGAGAGCCCCGTCACGCTCAAGAGACTGACGAGCAGGGACTCGCCGAGAATGCGAAACGAGCGGCGCATCTTGCCCCAGACATCGTGATAGGCAGCGCCGGCACGGGCTTCGAGGCCGAGACCCTCGCGCACGAAACCGAGTTTCGGCCCATCTTCGGGCACGGGGTGGCCGTGTCTCGCGTCCTGTTCGGCCAGATCGACAAGATCGACGACCAGTTGGCGAAATGCCGGCATGTCTCGCGACGGCCCCGGCACGGCGATGATCGACACCACCTTGCCATGGGTGGCCGGAATGGGGTTCCAGCGGCATGAAAGACCGGTGAGATCGGGACGCTCGCCCGTTTCGGCTGCGGGCAGGGCATATTGCCCCTCCTTCATCCGCGCTTCCGCCCAGCTGTTGCCGCCGCCCGAAAACATGGCGTAGGAAACGTCCTCGCTCGCCTGAAAGCGCGCGACACGAATATCGAAGCCATTTTCACGAATATCCTCGACGGGAACCAGCGCCACGCGCATGGCAAGATCGAGATCGTCCTTCACCCAGCGCTGCACATTGGAAAGCGCGGTGCGTGCGACAGAGAGCCCCTGTGGCGGCACCGCGACGGCGGCGCCATCGCCGCCGAAAACGAAGGGCAGATCGTGACGGCCGAGACTGTTCGATACGCCCGATATGACCGCCGCACCGGCCATGTTGACGGCCTTGTAGCGACCGGTGCCGATTGCCGAGGTCGAATCGATGATATCGGCGATGGCCAGCCCCCATCCCGGCGGCAGGGCGCGATAAAGCGCCGGGTCGGCCACGTCTTCAAAATGCCGGAAGACGGGCAGGCCCGTCAGAAATTCTTCATCTGCTGCGATCATGGCGTATTATCCTCCAGCGGCGGCCAAACGCCAAGCGTTTACGGAAGGTCGATGCGTCCATTCAGACGGCGCAATCACGGCCGATCCGGCGATTGATTTACCGCGAATAGAGCTATTCCAGCAAAGTGACTTGCATAAATCATCAAACCTTCCGTATGAGTTGAGTGGAAGGCTCGGAATTCAAAAATGGAACGAGTTTTCGCCGGGAGGCGTCCGATAGTTTCATTCGGTCGGCGCCCCATGGCGCTCACCGGGTCCCGCGACCCCCTTTAAGGAGACACCAGGATGAAACTGAAGACATTGACCAGCGTGACGCTTGCAGCGTCCTTCGCATTCGCACCCCTTGCTCATGCCGAGATCGTCATCGGCCTGATTGCGCCGCTCACCGGTCCTGTCGCCGCCTATGGCGACCAGGTGAAGAACGGCGCCCAGACGGCAGTCAATGAAATCAACAAGAAGGGCGGCATCCTCGGCGAACAGGTCGTGCTGAAGCTTGCCGATGACGGCGGTGAGCCGAAGCAGGGCGTTTCCGCGGCCAACCAGCTGGTTGCCGAAGGCATCCACTTCGTCGTCGGTCCGGTGACGTCCGGCGTTGCCATTCCGGCTTCGGATGTCTTTGCCGAAAACGGCGTGCTGATGGTGACGCCGACGGCGACCGCGCCGGGCCTGACCAACCGTGGCCTTTCCAACGTTTTCCGCACCTGCGGTCGTGACGACCAGCAGGCAGAGGTTGCAGCGAAATATGTTCTCGCCAACCTCAAGGACAAGAAGATCGCCATCATTCACGACAAGGGCGCCTACGGCAAAGGTTTGGCGGACGCCTTCAAGACCACGCTGAATGCCGGTGGTGTGACCGAAGTTCTCTACGATGCGCTGACGCCCGGCGAAAAGGATCTCGGCGCGCTGACGGCCCGTCTGAAGTCCGACAATGCCGACATCGTCTATTTCGGCGGTTACCATCCGGAAGCGGGTCTTCTGGTGCGCCAGCTGAAGGACATCGGCTCCAAGGCTGCCGTCATCGGCGGTGACGGCCTGTCGAACAGCGAGTTCTGGAACATCGGTTCGCAGGCAGGCGAAGGCACGATCTTCACCAATGCTTCCGACGCACTGAAGAACGACGATTCCAAGGCCGCTGCCGAAGCGCTGAAGGCCGCCAACATTCCGGCGGAAGCCTTCACGCTCAATGCTTACGCTGCCGTCGAAGTGTTGAAGGCCGGCATCGAGAAGGCCGGAAGCGCCAAGGATTCCGAAGCCGTCGTCAAGGTTCTGAAAAGCGGCGACGCTTTCCCGACCGCAATCGGCAAGGTGACCTACGGCGAAAACGGCGACCTGACCTCGCAGGCCTTCTCGCTGTTCAAGTGGCAGGACGGCAAGATCGTCGCAGCCGAATAAGCTGATCCTACCGGCCGCACCCTGTGCGGCCGGTTTCATTTTACGGTCTGAAACAAGGTAGGGCAGCATGGCCGATGCGGGAACGCAAACGGGCGGGGAAATCGGCTTCGAGCGGATATTTCCGATCGTCAGAATTTTCGATGAGGCGAAGGCGCGCGAGTTTTATGTCGATTTTCTCGGTTTCGAGATCGACTGGGAACACCGCTTCGGCGATAATTTCCCGCTTTACATGCAGGTTTCACGGGCCGGGATGGGGCTTCACCTCAGCGGCCATCACGGCGATGCGACGCCGGGTTCGAATATCTTCGTCACAATGCGTGGCGTTCACGCCTATCAGAAGGAACTGGCGGGCAAGAAATATCGCTTCCTCAATCCCGGTGTTGAAGAATTGCCCTGGGGCGATGTCATGGAAGTCATTGATCCGTTCGGCAACCGTATCCGCTTCTGCGAGCAAAAAGACGAGGATTGAGGTCCGGGTTGTCACCGCGCGGCTCTTGACCTCGCCTGCGGTTTGAACGATAGAACGCGCAAACAGCGAACCGCGCGCACGGAGACCCCGTGCGCGCGGTTCGTGCGTTTTGGCAATCGGTCATGCAATTCGTTCGCATCCGCACGGGGGCAAAAATGAACAGTGAAGGCAATATGCAGGCCGGGGCGCTGGTCCGGAAGCTGGCATTCTGGAGCATTCCGCTTTCTTTCGGCGTGCTGGGCCTCAAGCTCGTGGCCTGGTGGGTCACGGGCTCGGTCGCGCTTTTATCGGACGGTCTTGAATCGACCGTCAATGTGGTCGCGGCCTTCATCGCCTATTTCGTCATTCGTTACGCGCAGAAGCCCGCCGATGACGACCACCAGTTCGGCCACCACAAGGCGGAATATATTTCCGCCGTGGTGGAGGGTGTGCTGATCGTCGTTGCCGCGCTGCTGATCGTGCAGGAGGCCTGGGGCGGTCTTTTCAACCCGAGGCTGCCGGAAGCGCCGGCCCTTGGTCTTGCCATCAATGCGGCGGCGGGCGTCATCAACGCCATCTGGGCGACGATCCTGATCCGTATCGGCAAAAGACACGCCTCACCGGCGCTGGCCGCGGACGGCCATCACATCATGTCCGACGTCGTGACCTCGGCAGGCGTTCTCGTCGGCCTCGTTCTGGCGCTGCTGACGGGTTATGCCATTCTCGATCCGCTGCTCGCCATCCTGGTGGCCATCAACATCCTGTTCCAGGGATCCAAGGTCATTCTGCATTCGCTTGGCGGGCTGATGGATCGGGCCGTGGAGCCGGAAGAGGACGAGGCGATCAAGAAGGCCATCGCCGAACATTCCGGCGGCGTCATTGGCGTCCATGATCTGAGGACACGCCGCGCCGGCGCGGCCGCCTTCATCGATTTTCACGTCGTTGTTCCCGCCGTCATGACGGTGCGCGAGGCGCATGATATTTGCGACCGCCTTGAAGATGCCATAAGGGACGTCATACCGGGCGCCAGCCTTGCCATTCACGTCGAGCCGGAAGGCGAAAAGGCGCATGGCGTCAAAGTGATTGTTTGAAAAACAGGAGTTTTCCATGTCCGTGACGGATGTTTCCGGCCTGTCGCAGCTGGGCACGAAGGTCGATACGCCAGAGAGCCCGGAAAAGGCCGTTCTCGAAAAGGTGCCGAACGGCAATGCCGGCACCGATTACGTGGTGCGCTTCACCGCGCCCGAATTCACCTCGCTTTGCCCGATGACCGGCCAGCCGGATTTCGCCCATATCGTCATCGACTATATTCCGGGCGATTTCCTGGTGGAATCAAAGTCGCTGAAGCTGTTTTTGCAGTCTTTCCGCAACCACGGCGCATTCCACGAGGATTGCTCGGTCTATATCGCCAAGCGGCTTGTTGATCTGTTGCAGCCGAAATGGCTGAGGATCGGCGCTTACTGGTATCCGCGCGGCGGCATTCCGATCGACGTCTTCTGGCAGACCGGACCGGCGCCCGAAGGCGTGTGGCTGCCGGATCAGGGCGTTCCCACCTATCGCGGTCGCGGCTGATCCGGGCTTCTACGAATTAAAGGTTCAGGCGAACGAACCGTCGTCGCCTGAATCGAAATCCGCGTCGTCGTCGCTGTCGTCATCGGCCTGCTGGATGTCGTCGTCGTCGTTGTTCTGGGGGCTGGCGTTGTCGCCGTAATAATTATTGATGACGGTTTCCTCGACAGGCGCGTTACCCGCGGCATTGCCGCCGCCGAAGGGCGAGCCAAGGCCGAGCGACGACATGTGGCTGCCGAAAATACCGCTCAGCGAATTGGCGAGCAGCATGCCGCCGGCGACACCCGCAGCGGTCCCAAGCGCACCCTGCAGAAAACCACCGCCCGAAGAACGTCCGACCGCGCCGGGCTGCTGGCTCCAGGGGCCGCCGGATTGCTGACCGGCGGGCGATCCCCAGGGACCGGCCGTCTGGCCGGCGGTATCGTTGCGCCATGAGGTTTGCGGGGCAGGGGCGGGCGTCGGTGCTGGCGGCTGTGACTGGCCGGTGCCGAAGATGGAACTCAGAAAACCACACTGAGCGGCCGCCTGCGGGGCGGCATTGCCGCTTTCCAGCGCGTGGATGCGGTCTTCAAGCTGCTTGATATGGGCTGCCGCCGCCTCCAGACCCTTTTCCTGAACGATCACCGCCTGGGCGAGATAATAGGGGGCTGCGGGCTGATCGCGCACGGCGTCTGCGATCAATGTTTCCGCCTCGCGGTCACGCGGGGTGGCGGATGCGGTTCTGGTCCTGTCGAACAGGGACTTGAGAAGCTGGCTTTCTTCCGGTGACATATGATGCCTCCTTACCGTGAAGCGAAAATCCACGATAAGGAAGTAGGCCTCAATTCCGGCTTTTCAAAGCGGCCCGAATTTTAAATTTCGGTAATGATCGTCAGCCGCCGAAGGCGAGCGAGAGACCCGCAATCGCCGTCAACGCGCCGACGGTGCGGCTGGCTACCGAACCGAAACGGGCAATGCCGAGGCCGAGCGCGATGCCGGCCGCATGCAGGATGGTGGTGGCGATCATGAAGCCGATGCCGAATTGAAGCGCGCCGGCGCTGCCGAGTTCACCGCCATGGGCGTGGCCGTGGAAAAGCGCGAAAGCGCCGACCACGGCAGCAGCGGCTGCTGTCGGAAGCCTTGCCGCCATCGCAACGAGCAGGCCGAGACCGATGACGGAGGCGAGAATGGCCGGTTCGACGAAAGGAAGCCCGATGCCATAAACCGCCATCAGGAAGCCGGCGGCCATGGTGCCGACGAAGGCGGAAGGCACGATCCACAGCGCCTTGCGGTCGCCCTGCGCCACGGCGATCTGCGAGGCCCAGATGCCGACGGCCACCATCGCCAGAATGTGATCCGCACCGAAGAAGGGGTGGGAGACACCGGCCATGAAGGAGCCGTGTTCTTCCGGGTTCAGATGGGCGAAAGCAGGCAGGGCGGTAACGCCCAGTGCGGCGGCAGTGAGGCTTAGTCTTTTCAGCATGGTTCCCTCTTTAAATTATGGCCGTCCGCAACGGAATCTTGGGGCTTCCCGTGGCAGGCGGCGCTGCAATGAGGCGTCAACGATATCGCGAAGGCAGACAGGCTGTCCATGCGTCATCTGCCGGGGGTGCTGTTTATTGTTGGCGGGCAAACCTTGCCTTTTTCTCTCATTGCCTTACGTAACAAGTCGCACTATGTCCGAAGGGCATGCACGAATTTTGCTGGAGAGAGCCGTTGATGAACGAAGACGAAGACGACAAGAGCAAGGAACTGCCGATCGGCAAGGAAACGGAAGCGAATCTTTTCAAGTCGCGTTCGATCTTCATCTATGGTGGCATCACGCAGGAACTGGCGCAGAAGGTCTGCACGCAGCTCGTGGCTCTCGCCGCCGCCAGCGACGACGACATTCGCGTTTACGTCAATTCGCCGGGCGGCCATGTCGAATCGGGTGATTCCATCCACGACATGATCAAGTTCATCAAGCCGAAGGTCTATATCATCGGCACGGGCTGGGTCGCTTCCGCTGGCGCGCTGATTTACGTTTCGGTGCCAAAGGAACGCCGCCTCTGCCTGCCGAACACCCGCTTCCTGCTGCACCAACCCTCCGGCGGTACGCGCGGCATGGCGTCCGACATCGAAATCCAGGCGCGCGAAATCATCAAGATGAACCAGCGCCTGATCAAAATCTTCTCCAAGGCCACCGGCCAGAGCGAAGAAAAGATCGCCAAGGACATCGATCGCGATTACTGGCTCGGCGCGGAAGAGGCCAAGGATTACGGCCTCGTCGGCAAGATCGTCGAGAGCCAGTCGGAACTCTGAGTTTTCGATTTTTCAGTTGAGAAAGCCCGTATCGGTGAAAACCGGTGCGGGCTTTTTCCTTTCAGGCCGGTGTTATTTCATCATGTCGCAGGCCTTCATCATGTCGGCCTTTTTCATCTTGTCCATTTCCATGCCGGCCTTGTCCATGCAATCTTTCTTGCTGGCCTTCTTGCCGGCCATGGACATGCCATCCTTTTTCATCGTCTCCGTCTTCATGGTGTCGTTATGCATGGTATCCTTCTTCATCGTATCGGTTTTCATGCTCTCGGCATGGGCGATGCCTGCGAAGGAAAGAGCGGACAGAAGGGAAGCGGCGGCGATGGCGGTGAAAATGCGGGTCATGAAGGGTCTCCTCTGGACGTCGTTGAATGTCCGCCGGCATCGTGCCGGGGCTCACGATTGTCCATTCGGCCGGGAAAGGCCGGCCGTTACATCTTCACGCGCTTGTGACGACAAGTTCGGGCGAGATTTTTTTAAAGCCACTATGTAACAATATCCTGCCGATTGCGAATAACCCGATAGTGACGATGACAGGCAGCCCTTCGGAAGAAACACTGAAAATGCTGATGCTGCGTTCCCTCGATGGGGACGAAGGCGCCTACAGGCATTTGCTTCATGCCCTGAGACGGCTGCTGATCGCCTATTACGGCCGGCGCATGGCTGCTGCCGCCAGAGGCGATGTCGAAGATCTTGTACAGGAAACGCTGTTGTCGCTTCACGCCAAGCGGGAGACCTATGACCGTGCGCGACCCTTCACGGCCTGGTTCTTTTCGATAGCGCGCTACAAGCTCATCGATCACTATCGGGGCCGGGGTGCGCGCCTGCTGGCGGAAGTGGAACTCGATGAAACGCTGGAGGCGGAACCGTCCGTCGATGCGGTCACGGCCCGCATGGATGTGGAGCGGCTGCTTGATGAGTTGCCGGAACGGCAACGGGATCTCATTCGAAGGGTGAAGCTCGAAGGTCACTCAATTGCCGAAGCGGCGCAAAAATCCGGCCAGACCGAGCTTGCGGCGAGGGTCGGTATTCACAGAACGCTGAAAGTCCTGGCGGCAAAGTTGCGGGGGGACACGTGAGGAAGACGGAAGACATCATCGACCAACTGGCGGGCGATCTGAAACCCGTACGAGCTTTTGCGCTGGAGCGGAGGCTGGCGTTCGTGGCCTTGCCCGCGCTCGGCGTTTCGCTGCTGCTGATGGTCGTCATTCTGGGGCTTCGCAGCGATATGAATGACGCTATGACCGAACCGGGTTTCTGGGTTAAATCCGCCTATAATGCCCTGCTGGCCGTGACCGCATTTTTCGCCCTCATGCGTCTTGCGCGGCCGGAGGGCGACAGGGGTGGCCTGTTTGCGTGGCTTGCGGTGGTTTTTGTGGCCATGGCGGTCATCGCGCTCGTACAGCTTGGATTTGCCGTGCCCGGCACCTACACGACCCTCATTCTCGGATCGTCGGCGCTGCATTGCCCGTTTTTGATCGTTGCTTTCGCACTACCGCTGTTTCTGGCGAATTTCGCGGCTCTCAAGCGTTCGGCTCCCGCTGATCCCACGCTTGCGGGTTTTGCCGCGGGCATTGCCGCGGGTGCGGCCGGGGCGTGGGTCTATTCGTGGTTCTGCACCGAAAACGGTATGGCTTTCGTGTTGATCTGGTATTCGCTGGGCATCTTGATGACCGGCATCATCGGCGCTTTTGCCGGTTCACGTCTGCTCCGCTGGTGAAGGCAAGATTGCCGATGCCGGCCCGGACATGGTCCAGAGCCGGCATTCTGCTTCATGCGGATTTCATTGACCCAGATTGGCGGGAATTGCGAATGCCGCAAACTGGGTGAACTGCTTGCCGGTGTTGAAATTGTCATCGGAGGCGATGACGAAGAGCTGCTTGCCATCCACCACCGAGCCGAAGGCGAAGCTTTCGATATTGTCGATATCGAGGCCGAAATCGCCTTCGTTGATTTCGAACCAGGCCGATTTGGATACGGCGGCCACGGATGCTGGATCGATCTTGTCCTTGCCGAGAATATTGTCGGCGCGGGACATGTCGGCGATGAAGAAGCGGATGTGATTGCCGACACCGGAGGCGAAATTGCGCTCGACAGCGACGAAACGGCCATCCGGCAGGGCCGCGATGGCGGAAAGGCCGTTGTCGTTATATTTCGGCTCGGCGGCTGTCGGCGTCTTAGAGATAGGCTCGGTGACATAGACATGCTCGGCAACCGGTTTCAGCGTCGCCGTGTCGATGACGAGGATGCGGGCCGGGCTACCCGCCTGCGGCGTCGCCTTGGGGCCGTCCTGGGTGAGCGCATTTTCGGTGGCGGCGATCAGCCGGCCGGGCATCAGCGTCAGGCCTTCGAAAGCGAGGTTGTTCTGTACGCCCCTGGTCTTGGCGTCATCGACGAGATATGCGTTTGGCAGTTCCAGCCGCTTCACATTGCTGCCGTCGAGGTCCGACACGTAAAGCGCCGGCTGGTTCTTCAGGTCGCGTTCGGAGGACCAGTAGAGCTTGCCGCCCTTGCGGTCGAGCGCGATGCCTTCCGCATCGATGCCCTTCGGCGCAAAAGCGGCGCCGGTCTCGTCCTTCAATTCGCGCGTGGCGGCGATGTTGAGCGTGGCGGCGCCTTCCGTCACGGCCAGCTCCAGCTCGTAATAACGGGCCGGACCTTTTTCCACGCGGTCATCGGAAATTGCGAGATAACGCCCGGTTTCGCTGTCAAAGGCGAGATCGGAAATGCCGCCGAAGGTGACGCCATCGATGGAGAGGCCCGATGGAACGACGATCTGGCCGAGAAAGGCCGGCGGCGGCGGGGTCTGGGCCGCGGCGGGCAAAGCCGCAAAACAGCAGGCGACGATGGTGACGATGCGGAGCATGGCGAGGGTCCCTCTTGTGGCGGATGACCGGTTGCGATGCAGGGAGGATTAGCGCCGTGCCGCTAAACTTTGATGACGTTTTCCCTGTTGCCGTACCTGAAGTCTGGCGGCTCATCTTGCCAAGCCGCGTCTTTTTTGATCCTGAATATAATCACGCTTCATCCAAAGCGTGTCGCCATCCCCGGATTCGCGCGTCACGCTTCAGTTTTGTTTCTGCCTGTCGCCAATGCGGACCGCTGCGGTTGTTTGCGACAGACAGCAGGCCGCAGAGTGCTTCATGCTGAAAGATTTTTCCGTCCAGAGCCTGTTCATGGGCTGCCTCACCGCCTTTGTCGGTTTCGCCAGCTCCTTCGCCGTCGTGCTGCAGGGCCTGAAAGCTGTCGGTGCGACGGATTTCGAGGCGGCGTCGGGGCTGATGGCGCTTTCGGTGGCGATGGGGCTTTGCGCCATTATTCTCTCCGCCGCCACCCGGCTACCCATCAGCATCGCCTGGTCGACACCGGGTGCGGCACTGCTTGCGACCACCGGCGTCATTGAGGGCGGCTTTCCGGCGGCCGTCGGCGGTTTCATCATCTGCGCCATCCTGATCATCATCGCCGGCCTGTTCCGGCCGCTGGGAAAGGCGGTCGCCTCCATTCCCGCGCCGCTTGCCAATGCCATGCTCTCCGGCGTCATCATCGGCCTGTGTTTTGCGCCCATCAAGGCGATCGGTTTCAACCCGGCGCTCGGATTGCCCATCATCCTCGCCTGGATCGTGGTGGGAGCCTTCAAACGACTGTTCGCCGTGCCCGCCGCCCTTGCCGCCTTCGTGCTGGTGATGATTTTCGGCGTCGAAATTCCGGCGGGTGCACTTGATAGCGTGGCGCAATCGCTGACGCCGCCGATGGAGTGGGTAACGCCCGTCTTCAGTCTCCACGCGGTTGTTTCCATCGCTCTGCCGCTCTTCATCGTCACCATGGCCTCGCAGAATATTCCCGGCATAGCGGTGCTGAAGGTCAATCATTACGATCCCCAGCCCGGACCGCTTTTCGCCTCGACCGGCTTTTTCTCGCTGCTTTCCGCACCCTTTGGCGGCCATGCCGTCAATCTAGCGGCGATTACGGCGGCGATGTGCGCTGGCGAGGACGCCCATCCCGATCCAAAGAGGCGTTACTGGGCGGCGATCATCGGCGGTGTCGGCTATATTATTTTCGGCCTGCTGGCGGGCGTGGTTACCGCCTTCGTGGCGCTGGCGCCGCCCATTCTCATCCAGGCGGTGGCGGGGCTGGCACTGGTCGGCGCCTTTTCCGGCTCCGCAGTCGCAGCCTTCAGGGAGCCGGAAACCCGCGAGGCGGCGGCCATCACTTTCCTCATCACGGCTTCCGGCCTTTCCTTCGGCGGCATTTCCGGGGCCTTCTGGGGCCTGATCGGCGGCGGGCTGATGATGGCGTTGCAGCGGGTGGTGAAGCGTGGTTAGGCCGAAAGGCTGGAGAGCGGCAGGCAGGGAAAATAACGGGCGCACGACACAAGATCACTTGTCAGACCGCCAGCCGCTGTTTATACACATCGCCATGAGCAACAGCATCGCAACCATTTTTGGCATGAGCGCGCAGATTTCTGCGAAGACCTCGCCGTGCGGTGCACTCTCGCTTCTTAGCCTCGACCTTACACGCGGTTGCCGGGTCCAGTGAGGAGCGCCCGGCGGCCGAAAGCCCGCTGGCGCTAACGCTCCTCATCTCGAAATCTCATTTTATACTGGATTTAGGCCCTCAAGGGCCGCGCATCCGCCGATGGCGAAAGACGCCCGCGGACTGCGCAAGGAGGAAGCGAAATGGACGGCAAGATCACCAATATTTCCAAGGGCATGGCTGACGCGAGCGTGAAGTATCGCCCTTATCCCACCATCAATATCCCCGACCGTACATGGCCTGGCAAGACCATCGACAAGGCGCCGATCTGGTGTTCGGTGGACCTGCGCGACGGCAACCAGTCGCTGGTCAACCCCATGGGTCACGACCGCAAGGCCCGCATGTTCAAGCTGCTGCTCGAAATGGGTTTCAAGGAAATCGAGATCGGTTTCCCCTCCGCCTCGCAGACGGATTTCGATTTCGCCCGCTGGTGCGTGGAAGAGGGCAATGTGCCTGACGATGTCTCCCTGCAGGTGCTGGTGCAGTGCCGCCCGGAGCTGATTACCCGCACGTTCGAGGCGCTGGAAGGCGCCAACAAGCCGATCATCCACTTCTACAATTCCACTTCGGAATTGCAGCGCCGCGTGGTGTTCGGCAAGGATGTGCACGGCATCAAGCAGATCGCCGTCGATGCGGCCAAGATGATCACCGAAATGGCGGCGAAGGCCGGCGGCGGCTACCGCTTCGAATATTCGCCTGAGAGCTTTACCGGCACCGAGCTGGAAGTGGCGCTGGAAATCTGCAACGCCGTGGTCGAGGTTGTGAAACCGACAGCCGACAACAAGCTGATCCTGAACCTGCCTTCGACGGTGGAAATGGCGACGCCGAACATCTATGCCGACCAGATCGAATGGATGTGCCGCAATATCGACAATCGCGAAAACGTCATCATCTCGCTGCATCCGCATAATGACCGCGGCACCGGCATTGCGGCGACCGAACTGGGCCTGATGGCGGGTGCTGACCGCGTGGAAGGCACGTTGTTCGGCAATGGCGAACGCACGGGTAACGTCGACGTCGTGACGCTGGCGCTGAACATGTATACGCAGGGTGTGGACCCTGAGCTGGATTGCCGCGATATCGAGCGCATCAAGGATGTCTACGAATATTCCAACGAGATGACGATCCCCGAGCGCCACCCCTATGTCGGCGAGCTGGTCTACACCGCCTTCTCCGGCTCGCATCAAGATGCGATCAACAAGGGCATGAAGGCGATCAAGGTCGCCAACCATCCCGTCTGGGAGGTGCCCTATCTGCCGATCGACCCGAAGGATGTCGGCCGCTCCTATGAGGCGATCATCCGCATCAACTCGCAATCCGGTAAAGGCGGCATCGCCTATATTCTGCAGCAGGATTATGGCATCAACCTGCCGCGCAACCTGCAGGTGGAATTCCGCGAGGATATCCAGCGCATCACCGATGAAGAAGGCGTGGAACTGCCGGCCAAGCGCATCTACGAGCGCTTTATCGAGCGTTATGTGACGCAGCCGAATGCGCGCATCAAGTTCGTCGATCACCACACCTATCCGGCGGGCGATTTCAAGGGCGTGCGTATCGTTGCCGCCGAGATCACCGATAATGGCGAGGTGAAGCGTATCGAGGGCAAGGGAACCGGTCCGATCGACGGGTTCATCAATGCGCTGTCGGTTTATCTCGGCATCGACCTGTCGGTGAATGATTATTCCGAGCATTCGCTGCAGCATGGCTCGAACGCTTCGGCTATTGCTTATGTCGAGATGGAGCATCCGGGCGGCAAGCTGTTCGGGGCAGGCGTCAATACGAATATCGTGGCGGCGTCGCTGGAGGCGATTGTTTCGGCGGCCAATCGGGTGCTGGAAGAGCGGGCGAAGTGAGTTTGCTTTGAGGGTGGGGCTTTACCCCCCTCTGCCCTGCCGGGCATCTCCCCCTCAAGGGGGGAGATCAGCAAGAAGCGCTACCGGCACTTCATTCGCAAATGTTGAGATGGGCGAGACCCAACCACGAGTCGATCTCCCCCCTTGAGGGGGAGATGCCCGGCAGGGCAGAGGGGGTGAACTCCACCCACCGACACCACCGCCCCGGACTCTACTCCCCCAGCAGCGAAAACCCCAGCGGCCGGCCGTTTTCATAAAACACCCGCACATCCTCCAGCGCTACACCCGTCCCCGTCTCATTGAGGCTGTGGCGCTCACAGGCGACATTCCAGGTGCCGGGGCCACCGGAAATATGGAAGAGATTATAGGCCGCGCGCGGTTTTTCACCGCCCGGTCCCTGGCTGGCGGAGGAAATGCCGACGACCGGGATGTGGTCTTCCCCATGGTGGGTGTTCAGCCAGTAGACCGTATTCAAATGGGTATGACCGTGCAGCACCAGTTCCGCGCCACCGACACCGAGAGCGGCGGCAAAGCGACGAACGCCGAACATGCGTTTATGGGCGGCAGTGGCACCCCGGATCGGCGGATGATGGATCATCACCACGCGGAATAGCCCCTGTTCCCCGGCTTTTTTCAAAAGCTCCGCCGTGGCGCGGGCCTGTCGGTTGCCGAAGTAGCCGGTTGCCGAAAAGGGCGGCGTCGCAATCGAGGTGGAGCAGCCGATCAGTGCGACGGGTCCGCGCACACGCATATAGGGAAAAATCTTGCGGTCGTCGTCCCATTCCAGCGGGTCGCCATCGCCGCGCACATAAGGATACCAGGCCTGCATGGCCTTGTCGTGCGCGCCGGAAACATAGGCGTCGTGATTGCCGGGAACGACGGAGGTTCTTTCGGGATCGCCCACCTCCTCCAGCCAGTCGGCGGCGGCGCGGATTTCAATGCCTGTCGCAAGATTGACGAGATCGCCGGTAATAGCCAGATGATCCGGTGACTTTGTCTCCAGATCGTCGAGCAGTTTTTCCAGCGTATCGGTGAAGAGATGCTTGCGGCGGTTGCGGTGCCAGTTGACAAAACCGGTGATACGCTTGGATGCAAGTTCGCGGAAAGTGAGTTTTGGCAGTGGCCCCAAATGGACGTCTGAAATATGCGCAAGTTTGAACATGGCGGCAGAGATAACCTATGATATGCCGCGCGTCCAATAAAAGCCGGCAGGCGGGGAGAAACCAGGGTGAATGACGAAACAACCGGGCGGCAGGCCCGTCCGTTCCATATGCGCGTCCTCATTCGCCTGTTGCATTTCGTTTTTCTGTTCACGCGCGGCGCAACTCTTGGTGTGCGTGCGGCCTGTTTCGATGAAACGGGCAGGATTTTTCTGGTGCGGCACACCTATCTGCAGGGCTGGTATCTGCCGGGCGGAGGGGTGGAACGTGGTGAAACCCTGCTGATGGCACTGCACAAGGAAATCCGCGAAGAAGGCAATCTCGAAGCTGCCTCCAAACCGGAGCTGATCCATGTCTATCTCAATCTGGAAGGCAGCAATCGCGATCATGTGGCGCTCTACCGGCTTGACGTCTCCCAGACCAAACCGAAAAAGCCCGATCATGAAATTGCCGAAAGCGGCTTTTTCGACCTGTCGGAGCTGCCGGAAGGGGTGACGGCCGCAACCCGCCGCCGCCTTGCCGAGCTTGCCGGCGAAGCGGCGATCGCCGACCACTGGTAGTAACGGCTTTCCGTCAGGAGAACGCCTCGCGGCTATGGGCCATGGTCAGGTCCAGTTCCGGGCCGACGGGCACGATGCCGGTCGGGTTGATGGTGCGGTGGCTGCGGTAATAATGCTCCTTGATGTGGCGCATATCCACCGTGTCAGGCACGCCGGGCGTCTGGTAAAGATCGCGCAAGTAACCCGTCAGGTGCGGATAGTCGTGGATGCGGCGGATATTGCATTTGAAATGGCCGACATAAACGGGGTCGAACCGCACCAGCGTGGTGAACAGGCGCCAGTCCGCTTCCGTCTGTTCTGAACCGAACAGGAAACGCTGGTCCTTCAGGCGGTCCTCCAGCATATCCAGCGTTTCGAACACCTTCACGGCATTCTGCTGATAGGCGTCCTGCGTGGTGGCGAAACCGGCCTTGTAGACGCCGTTATTGACGGTGTCGTAGATAACGTCGTTCATCGCATCGATCTCGGCGCGTAGCGCTTCGGGATAATAATCGGCCTGCGAGCCGGTGAGATCGTTGAAGGCTGAGTTGAACATGCGGATGATTTCCGCCGATTCATTGGAGACGATGGTGCCGCGTTTTTTATCCCACAGCACTGGCACGGTGACACGCCCCGAATATTTGGGGTCTGCTTTGGTGTAGACCTGCCAGAGCGTCGAGGAGCCAAAGAGGTGATCCTCGGTCGCACCCGGCGTGCGCTCGCCCTCAGGCTTGAATTCCCAGCCGTTTTCGAGCATCAGCGGATCGACGACGGAGACGGAAATCAGGTCCTCCAGCTTTTTCAGCTTGCGGAAAATCAGGGTGCGGTGCGCCCAGGGGCAGGCGAAGGAGACATAGAGGTGGTAACGGTCCTTCTCCGCTTCGAACCCGCCTTCTCCGGAGGGGCCGGGCGCGCCATCCGCTGTGATCCAGTTGCGGAATTGCGAGGCGCTGCGCTTGAAGTGCCCCTTGGTTTCCTTGGTGTCATACCAGACGTCTTTCCATACGCCTTCCACCAGCATGCCCATGACGATCTCCTTGATTGTTTCCTTTTGAGCGATCCTAACCGTTCTGCACTCTCCCGCGAACCCGCAAGGCGTTGAACAATGCGTTTCCGGTCCTGTGGAAACTGAATGGGATAGCGCAGAGATTTGTTCTGGACGGGTGGGAATTTTCCTGATAACTGCAATTTTCACAAATCTGAGGAAATTGCCGACTATGATCGAACCACGGATGCTCCGACGACGCTGACGCTCCTGAACGCCCTTACCGGCGCAGCCGTCACCTATTGTCGCATCCGCATTCTGGAAGTTTCGGTCTCTTCATGTCCAAGCACGATCTTGTCTACCTCACCGAGGACGCGTCGCACGACGCCATCATCGACGTCATCAACGAAGAAGCATTCGGTCCCGGCCGGCATACCCGTGCCGCAGCCCGCATCCGTGAGCAGGGGCCGCATGACCGGTCGCTGTCCTTCGTCTGCGCCGACGATGGCGAAACCATTGCTTCGGTGCGCATGACGCCGGTTCTGGCGGGCGGGGTGAAGGGCCATATGCTCGGGCCCCTTGCGGTTCGGCCCTCGCACAAGAACAAGGGCATCGGCCGGGAACTCGTCCGGATCGCCATTGCCGCTGCAAGGCGCAAGGGCTCCGAAGCCGTGATCCTGATCGGCGATCCGCCCTATTACATGCCGCTCGGTTTCGAGAAGGTCGCTTATGCAGCGCTCGATTTTCCGGGCCCGGTCGACCCGAACCGGGTGCTCGTCGTGCCGATTGGCGATGACGTGCACCAGCGGCTGAAGGGCAAGATCGGCTGGCGCAAATGCGAGGCCGTGATGCCGGCCGCCGCAGCGGAAGATGAGGGTTTTGAGGAGCCGCTCAGGGTTTACGGCTGAGGGGTATCGGAAGAGCTTTGTGCTTTTTAGCGCGACATAAAACCCCGTCATTCCGGCCTTGAGCCGGAATCCAGCCAGCCCAAGTCTTTGGGCTGAAAGGACTCTTCCCACGGCGCAGACGCGCCGTGACTGGATGCCGGATCAAGTCCGGCATGACGGAAGGGGCGTTGCGCGCTATGGCAAACATCGAGACTGCCGTGCACATCTCCTTGTGTGGTAAAATCTTCTTTCGGTAGCCTGTTTCGAAACAACGCGTCTCCCTCCACAGAATTCAATTCCGTTTCTTCCCCCTATACGATAGCAAGTCAAAGTCGATTTCTGCAAAGGGGCGGGGCATGACGGCAATCACCATGAACGATGCGCTGGAGCGCGCGGGCGCAGGCGCCTATCAGCGGCGGCTGATGGGCATATTCGGCCTCGTCTGGGCCGCGGATGCCATGCAGGTTCTGGCGGTTGGCTTCACCGCCGCCTCGATTGCCGCAACCTTCGGGCTGACGGTGCCGCAGGCGTTGCAGACCGGCACGGCGTTCTTTTTCGGCATGCTGCTGGGTGCTGCCGGTTTCGGGCGGCTGGCGGATCGTTACGGGCGTCGCCGTGTGCTGATCGTCACCGTGGCCTGCGATGCGCTGTTCGGCGTGCTTTCGGTGTTCGCGCCCGATTTCACCATCCTGCTTGTTCTGCGTTTTTTGACCGGGGCCGCCGTGGGCGGCACGCTGCCGGTGGATTATGCGATGATGGCCGAGTTCCTGCCCGCCAAAAATCGCGGCCGCTGGCTGGTCTTTCTGGAAGGTTTCTGGGCTGTCGGAACGCTGATCGTGGCGCTGGCGGCCTGGGGCGCCAGCCTTGCCGGTGTCGCCGATGCCTGGCGTTATATTTTCGCCGTGACGGCATTTCCGGCGGTTCTCGGCCTTGGCCTACGCTTTCTGGTACCGGAATCGCCACTTTACCTGCTGCGCAGCGGGCGGTTGGAGGAAGCCAAGGCCGTCGTCAACCGAATGCTGGTGACGAATGGGCGTGCGCCGCTCGATGCCGGGACCGGGCTTTTCCAGCCTGACGTGGGCAAGGGGCAGGGGATATTTTCACCGGCGCTCCGGCAGCGCAGCATCATGATCCTCGCCATCTGGTTCCTCGTTTCCGTTTCCTACTACGGCGTCTTCACCTGGATGCCGGCAAAACTGGCCGGAGACGGTTTCGGTTTCGTGCGCGGTTATGGTTTTCTGGTGCTGGTGGCGCTGGCGCAGATCCCCGGTTATGCGCTTGCCGCTTATGGCGTCGAAAAATGGGGCCGCAAGCCGACGCTGATCGGTTTTTGCCTGCTCTCCGCGCTCGGTTGCCTGCTCTTCACGCTGGCTTCGGCGGGCGCGATGATTGCCGCCTCGCTTCTCATCATGAGCTTTGCACTGCTCGGCACCTGGGGAGCGCTTTATGCTTACACGCCGGAGCTTTACCCGACGGAATCGCGGGCGACCGGCATGGGGGCTGCGGGCGCCATGGCAAGGCTCGGCGGCCTGCTGGCGCCGTCCCTGCTCGGTTATGCCATAGCGCAGGGTTTTGGCGTCGCAATCGGCATTTTCGCCGGCCTGCTGGTGCTTGCCGCCATTGCCGCCACGATGATCAATGCGGAAACGCGGCAGGTGGCGCTGACCTGACGCGTCGTTCCCGTGCAATGGCCTGACCCGTTAAGGATCAGGCCAGGCTGTTTCGCAGCTTACAGCGCCGTGTAGTTGACCGGCAGCCAATCGTAATTGGTGCTGTCGGTGCGCACATGGCCGATGCCGGGGAAGGCGATATGCGCGCCGGCCACCAGATATTTGCCCTCTACCGCCTGCCGGAATGCCAGATCGCGCGCGACAACGGCGGCCTTCTGGTCGACGTCGAATTCGATGGCCACGTCAGGCTCATCGAACTGGAGGATATCGCCATGGGTGATATCGCCCCAGAAAACAATTTTCTGGCCGTCGCTTTCGAGAACGACAGCGCTGTGGCCGGGCGTGTGGCCGGCGTAAAGAATAGAGCCAAGGCCGGAAACCGGCGCGGCATTGTCGCCGAATGTCTCGAACTTGCCGGCATCGATATAGGGCTGGATGCTTTCCTTCGCTTCGGCATAACCCTTCTTCAGCGCTTCAGGGGCCGCCTTAGCCTTTGCCTCGTCAAGCCAGAAGGCGGCTTCGCGCGCATTGACCCGGAGCGTCGCATTGGCGAAGACGCGCTTGCCATTCGCTGACAGTCCGCCGGAATGGTCCGTGTGGATATGGGTGAGGACAATGTCGTCTATATCCGCGGTTTTATAACCGGAGGCCTCGATATTGGCGATGAGCCTGCCGAGGGATGGGCCGAGATAGGCGCCGGTGCCGGCGTCGATCAGCACCAGCCTGTCTCCTGTGTTGAGGAGAAAGGCGTTGACCGAGGTGGGCGTCTCTTCCGGCAGGAAGGCATCCTGCAAGACCTTCGAGGCGTGTTCCGGCGTGGTGTTGGTGTAAATCTTGGCAAGCGGCAGCGCGATGACGCCGTCCGAAAGGGCGGTGACTTCCACCTTGCCGACCATCAGCCGATAAAAGCCGGGTGCCTGCGTGACGGCAAGCGGCGCCTTGGCGAATGAGACGGCGGGGGCAACGAAAGGGGCGGCGAAGATGGCGCTGGCGGCGCCTTTGAGAAGTGAGCGACGGGACGGCATTGGGAGCTCCTAGGTTGAGGGAATGTCTTGAAACTTTCCGCACTCCAGCTAAGTGTAGGCAGGCCAGCAATCAAATCGATGTGACTTATGCAAACTATCGATCATTTCAATCTCCGTTCCTTCGACCTCAATCTTCTCATCGCTTTCGATGCGATGATGGAAGAGATGAACGTTACGCGCGCCGCGCGGCGGCTGAAAATCCAGCAGCCGGCTATGAGCCATAATCTCTCCACCCTGCGCACCCTGTTTCAGGATGAGCTTTTCATTCGCGTGGGGCAGGAGATGAAGCCGACGGCGCGGGCGCTCAATCTGGCCGGACCGGTGCGGCAGGCGCTCCGGCAGGCGCAGGCGGCGGTTTTGACAGCGGATGTGTTCGATCCGGCCACCGAGCGCCGCACGTTCCGGCTGAGCATGTCGAGCGAGGTGGAGCTGTTGCTTTTGCCGGATTTGACGGCGCGGCTGCGGGAGATCGCACCCGGCATCCGCATTCTCGCCCGCAGCGGGCAGGAGCAGGAAATTACCGCGATGCTCGATACGGGCGTGATCGACATGGCGGTCGGATGCACCTATTCGAAGGAACAACGCCACCATTGCGAGCCGCTTTATTCCTCCAGCGTGCTCTGCTGTTTCAACCCGGCCTTGCTCGATCTGCCCAATCCCGTCGGGCTGGACGCCTATATGGAGGCCAAACATGCGGTCATATCGCAGACGGACAGCCTCCATGGCTGCATCAAGGATGCGCTGGAACTGAGCGGCTTGGAAATCGATGTCGTCGCCGCCGCGCCGGATTTCCTCTCGGTGCTGGCGACGGCGCGATCCTCGGCAGTGCTGGCGACCGTGTCCTCACGCATCGCGCTGCGTTATGCGCCAATGCTGGGGCTGGACATAAGCCCGGTGCCGGTGACGCTGAGTTTCCCGCCGGTCGCCATGGTCTGGACATTGCAGACTGACGCGGATGCTGGAGCCGTGTGGCTTCGCCAGCAAATCCGCGAGGCTATGGGCCGAACGGTGGACGGTGGGGTATCGGGGATCGCCGCCTAAAGCATGTTTCCCAAAACTGTGCAGTGGTTTTTGGGAGACATGCATAAAAGCAAAGAGATAAAGCGCGTCGCATTTAATCTGCTTCCACAGTACACGACAGTTGAAATCATCGACGGCGCTGGGTGTCGTTACCCCCCTCTGTCCTGCCGGACATCTCCCCCTCAAGGGGGGAGATCGGCAAGAGGCTTTCTCGCCGCTTCATTCTCCACCGTCGAAAGGTGCGAGACATCGCCACGGAACAATCTCCCCCCTTGAGGGGGAGATGTCCGGCAGGACAGAGGGGGGTAACGACGTGCGCGATCGTCGACGATTTTCAACAGCCTGCTAGAAGCGTTTCTCGAGCCATGTGATCGTCTGGCCCGTGGAAAGCGGCGCAAGCGAACCTATCTTCGTGAAACCGAAGCGTTCATAGGTTCTCAAGGCATCCGGGTTCATCGTGTCGATATAGGCGCCCATGCAGCCGCGCTTTCTGGCTTCTTCCTCCGCCATGGCAAGCAGCTTCGGGCCTGTGCCCTGACCGCGCATGGCCTCCGGCACGAAAAGAAGCTGCACGTAAAGCCAGCCGCGAGCGGTATATCCCACCAGACCGCCGGTGACGGTATTGTCGTCATCGCGAATGGTGATGTTGAGTTCGCGTTTGTCGCTTTCGCCGAAACGGGCGAGATTATAGGCCACCAGCGGATCGCGAATGGCCTTTTCGGCCTCTGCATCAGCGACATCGCTCAAAATGAAATTCATGTTCATCTTCCCGGGCCGCCGGGCGGCAGCCGTTTCCCGTTTTCCGTTCCGAGACGTGAAGCGCCTTAAGCTCTTCGCTGGAAACGCCCTTACCTGCCTTCACGCCACCACAGCGCGGAGAAGGCAAGCAGCAGGGCGGCAAGCCCGGCAAAACCGGCAAAGAGCGGCAGGGTGTTGACGCCTTTCAGCACCGTCTCGTCGGTCATGCGTATCAGCATGCGATCCTCATCGGCAACCCTGATATCTCCGCGCACCGGCAATATATCGGGCAGCGCGATACGGCCGGAATTGTCAGTGACACGGTGCACGCTGCCTCTGGTGGCGTCGGCCAGCGGTTTCAGCGTTTCGGTGGTCGAGATCATCGCCTTGAATTCCGGCGCATCCACCGCGCCGACATGGACGAGGGTGGTGAAATCGCCGTTTTTGATCTCGAACAGGCCGGTTTCGTCCATGCGGCGTTCGATCCTGTAAAGACCGGGCTCGGTGCTGGTGAAGGCCATGTTCTCGGTTTTGCCGGAGGGGAAACGCACGCTGGCCTGACCGGGATCGTCGCCGATGGTCTGGCGGGTGATCTGCAAGGTGCGGCCATTGGCACGCGCTGTCAGCGCCTCTTCCTCAAGCTCCGGTTCCTTCATCAGCCAGTGGGCGATGCGGCGGTAAAGCGCCACATGCGGGCCACCGCCTTCGAAACCGCGCGCCCACAGCCAGCCCTGATCGGACAGCAGCATGGCGACACGGCCTTCTCCCTGACGGTTCAGGACCAGAAGCGGGTCCTGCCCGTCGCCCAGCATCACGGTCTGGCCCTGCGGCGGGTCGACGCTGATGGTGCGGAACCAGCGGCCCCATTGCGGCGGCTCGTTGCCCGAACCTTCCAGCCCACGGGTGACGGGGTGTTTTTTGCCCGCTTCCGAAAGGCGTGGATAGAAGGCGGCCTGATGCACCTGACCCGTCGGCTGTGCGGGCAGCACGGAGGCGAGCGGCGTCATGGCGATCGAATCCTGACCGGCATGTTCCGGCCCGGCGGCGATCAAGAGCGCGCCGCCTTTTTCGACATATTGGGCGATGTAATCGTAATAGAGGATCGGCAGCACGCCGCGATGCTGGTAGCGGTCGAAGATGATGAGGTCGAAATCCTCGATCTTTTCGACGAATAATTCGCGTGTGGGGAAGGCGATCAGCGACAATTCGTTGATCGGCGTACCGTCCTGCTTTTCCGGTGGGCGCAGAATGGTGAAATGCACCAGATCGACCGAGGCGTCGGATTTCAGGAGGTTACGCCACGCCCGTTCACCGGCGTGCGGCTCGCCGGAAACGAGCAGCACGCGCAGGTTCTGGCGAATGCCTTCGATCAGGTGAACCGCGCGGTTATTCGCAGCCGTCACCTCGCCGGGAAGCTCGGCGACGGAAAATTCCATGACATTGTTGCCGCCGCGCGGAACCTTGAAATTGAACGGTGTCGGCTGGCCGGGTGTCGCCTGCAGCGTGGCGATTTCTTCGCCATTCATCTTCACCGTCACTTCCGCCGAACCGCCACCGGCGGGGCGGCCATCATCGAAGACGCGCAGTGTCAGCTGCTGTTCCTCGTTTACGATGCCGAAGCGCGGGGCGCGGACGATCTCGATGCGGCGGTCGAATTCATCGGCCTTGCCGGTGATCAGCCCATGCACGGGGGCGCGGAAGCCGAGCGCCTGTTCGGCATTGGGCAGGGCATTGGGGATATCGTGAATCTGGCCGTCGCTGAGGAAGATCGCGCCGCCGACGCGGGACGGCGAGACATCCGAAACGGCGGAGGAAAGTGCCGAGAACAGCTGTGTCGAGGGCGAATCACTCTCACCATTGTCGCGCACTTCCACGATGCGCGGCTCGATGCGCGGGAAGCGGGAGAGCCGGTCTTTCAGCGTCTCCAGCGCCGTATCGGTCATCTGCGGCCGATCCTGCACGTCCTGGCTCTGCGAGCGGTCGACGATGACGGGAACGATGGTGGAGAGCGGCTCGCGCTCCTCCTGCGTCAGCAGCGGATTGGCAATAGCGGCAAGCAAAGCGGCAAGTGCCAGCCCGCGCAGCCATGCGCCGCGCACGCCGCGCCAGAGGCCGATGAAGGAGAGGAGAAGGGCGGCGACGGCCAGAACGGCGATCACGATCCACGGCAGGAAGGGGGCGAAGGTCAATGTCATGTCACTGCCCCAACCGTTCGAGAAGTGCGGGAACGTGGACCTGATCGGCCTTGTAGTTGCCGGTCAGCATATACATCATGATGTTGACGCCGGAGCGGAAGGCATGTTCGCGCTGCATCTCATCCGGCGGTACCGTTGGCAGAACCGGCGCGCCCTGCGGATCGACGGCCCATGCGCCGGCGAAATCATTGCCCGTTATCATGATCGGCGTCACGCCATCGCCGGAGGAGGAGAGGCCCGAGGTGGTCTTGGCCGCCCCCTGCCGCGATTCCACCCAGAGCGGCGAACCATTGTAACGGCCGGGGAAATTGGTGAGAAGGTAGAAGGAGCGCGTCAGAACGTGGTCTTCCGGCACAGGCTCCAGCGGTGGGATATCGATATTGGCGAGGATCGCCTGCAGGCGTTCGCCGTTAGGGCTGGTCGCACCGGTGTCGAGCGAAGAGAACTGGTCGCGTGTATCGAACAGCACGGTGCCGCCGGCGCGCATATAGGCGTCGATGCGCGAGATGGCGGCGCTCGACGGCATGGGCGCCGTTGCGGAAACCGGCCAGTAGATGATGGGATAAAAGGACAATTCATCCTTGGAAATATCGAGGCCGACGGGCTGACCGGGTTCCAGCGTCGTGCGCCAGGTCAGGAATTCGCTCAAGCCCTGCAGGCCCTGTTCGGAAATGCGGTCGACATCGTCTTCGCCGGTGCGGACATAAGCGAGATGCGTCGTGTCCAGCCGCTCGAATATCTGCTCGTCGCCGGGTTTGGGATCGTCGGCGCGGGCGTCGGTTGGCGACATGGCGGCAAAGGCGCCAAGCGCCAGAAGCACGGTGGCGGCGGTGGCGCTGCGGGCTTTCGGCAGGCGTGCGAAGGCGCCGTTCATGAAGAGCACGATCAGGCTGTCGGCGATCAGCATCAGGAAGGCGGCGATGAAGAGCGCCGGGCGCAGCGATTTCGCCGTTTCGCCGATCAGCGCTTCGCTGGTGGTGCTGACACCGGCGGCGGACGTGTCGAGGGGGCGAAGTGTGGCACCTGCGGGTAAGAGATTGAGAGCCACGAAACCATCCTCTGTGCCATAGAGGCCGGGGGGATTGTCGAAACCGGTGCGGGGCGGCTGGCCGGCGCGCATTTCCAGCGGCCGGGCAGTGCCGATTTCGGCTGAAAGCGCGCCTTCCGCCGTCAGCAGCCGGAAGGGCGGAAGGGCGGCGGCCGGGGCATTGGCGTTGGCGGAAGCGCCGCCCGCCTTCGACAATTGCACGATACGGCGCAGCATATCGACGAAATGGCCCGAGATCGGCAGGTCGGACCAGCTCGCCTCGGCGCTGACATGGAAGAGCACGATGCGGCCAGCCTCGACAGTGCGGGTGGTGACGAGGGGCGTGCCATCGGCAAGGCTTGCCCAGGTGCGTTCGGCCAGATCCGGTGTCGGTTCGGCCAGAACCTGGCGTTTGACGAGGACGCCGTCGGCCTTCGGCATGCCGGCAAAGGCGCCGAAATTCGGGAAATCGGCAAGCGGCTGCGGCTCGGCCCAGGAGAGCGCGCCGCCGAGCGCGCGTTCGCCTTGCCTGAGTGTTACAGGCACCAGCGGATCGTCGGCGGGTGCTGCCGCAAGACGCGGTCCGGCAAAACGGATCAGCGTGCCGCCACCGGCGAGCCACCGCTGCATCGGCTCATAGGTTTCCTGCGGCAGACGGCCGATATCGGCCATGACGATGACCGAAGGATTGGATTGCAGGATTTCCGGGATCGCCTGCGCCAGATCGGCCTGCCGCTGCGGGATGAGATCGGCAAAAGGCTGAAGCGCGCGGCTGATGTAATAAAGCGGCTGCAGCAGCGGCTGGAAATCATTGCCGGTTTCGCCGGCCAGCAGCGCCACGCGACGGCGACGGAAACCGTCATCCAGAAGATGCACCGCACCCGCCGTCGACACGCCTTCGAGCGAGAGGCGGGCGAAATCGTTGCGCAGCTCGAAGGGCGCTTCCACCGTCGCCGTGGTTTCGGCCGCGCCGGGCGCGAAGTTCGCGATGCCGTTGGCGAGAATGCGGCCCTGGCTGTCCTGTGCATTGACGGTCAGCCGGGTGGCTTCGGCGGTATCGAGCCGCGACAGTGTGACGCTCATGGCATCGGCATTGTTGGTGGCGCCGGTAATGGCGGTGATCGCCTTGCCGTCGCCCTTCACGATGCGGAATTCGGCGGGGGAGAGGCTGGCAAGCGTTCTCATCGCGCTTTCATCCTGCGCGGTTTGAACACCGTCGGCAATATAGGCGATCGTGCCGGGAGCCGTGCCGTTCAGCGCCTCGGTGATGGCTTCCGCCGTGCGGATACGATCTGGAACGAGCGGCTTCGGCTTGGCGGCGGCGAGCTTTTCCAGCGCCACGGCTGTGGTTCCCGATACGGCATCATGTTCGGCATCGGCGGTGAAGCTGATGGAGACGGGGCGGTCGGCCCGCTCCGCATCGCTGATCAGGGCCTGAGCGGTGGCCACGCGTCTTTCCCAGTCGGGCGCGGCGGCCCAGCTATTGTCGACCACCAGCACCAGCGGGCCGCTGCCGGCGATGCTGTTGTTGCGCGGGTTCACCACCGGATCGGCGAGCGCGAAAATCACGGCGGCGGCAAGCGCCATGCGCAAAAGGGTCAGCCACCACGGGCTTTTCGATGGCGTTTCCTCGCGTTTCAGCACCGTCGCCAATATCTTCAGCGGCGGAAACACTTCCGCCTTGGGGCGCGGCGGGGTGAGCCGCAGCAGCCACCAGATGGCGGGCAGCGCCAGCAAGCCGAAGAGGATGTAGGGGCTGGTGAAGACGAAAGGCAATGCGCTCATCGGTGCCCACCGCCCTGTGCCGGCGCGCCGGAAAGATACATGTGAACTGCCACAAGCGCCTCGGAAGCGAGATGATCGGTGCGGTGGAAGACGAAGTTCCAGCCGAGACGGCGCAGCGACGAGGATAGCGCCTCGCGTCTTGCGAGATAGGCGCGGGTGTAATCCTCGCGAATGGTCTCGGCGCGGCCAGACACCAGTTTTTCGCCGGTTTCCGGATCGGTAAACTCGGTGCGGCCGGAATAGGGGAAGGTTTCTTCGGCCGGATCGGCGATTTCCACCACATGGCCGCGCAGGCCACGTCGCGCCAGAGGCGAGATCTTCTCCATCACGTTTTTCGCATCATCGAGAAAATCGCCAATCAGAACAATGTCGCTCGCGCCGCGGATCATGCCCGTTTCCGGCATGCCCGTGGTCAGCGGCGCGTGCATGATGGCGGCGGCCAGCCGTTCGGCGGCGTTTCTGGCCGAGACCGGCTCCATGATGCCGGGGCAACCGATGCGTTCGCCAGAGCGCGCCAGGATTTCCGCCAGCGCCAGCATCAGTACCAGCGCCCGGCTTTCCTTGGAGACGGAGCCGAGGGTGGATTTGAACATCATCGACGGCGACATGTCGGCCCAGAGCCAGATGGTGTGGGCTGCTTCCCACTCCCGGTCGCGCACATAGGTATGGTCGTCGCGGGCCGAGCGCCGCCAGTCGATGCGCGACAGGCTTTCGCCCTCGGCATAGGGGCGGAACTGCCAGAAATTTTCGCCGATGCCGCGTTTGCGGCGGCCGTGCCAGCCGGCGGTGACGGTGTTGGCGATGCGTTTTGCCTCGACCATGCAGTCCGGCACCAGTGCGGCACGCTGGCGCGCGCGCGCCAGAACTTCGCTACCCGGCGTCTTGTCTACGATCTGGCCGATGGATGCCACAGGCACTCCTTTCGCGAACGTCGCTTCAGTTCTTCGCCTGCTCCACGAGCGCTGCGATAACATCGCGCACCGACATGCCTTCGGCGCGGGCCGCAAAGGTCAGCGCCATGCGGTGTTCCAGCACCGGTTCGGCCAGCGCATGGACATCGTCCAGCGACGGGGCGAGCCTGCCTTCATAGAGCGCACGGGCGCGGGCCGTCAGCATCAGCGACTGGCCGGCGCGCGGACCCGGACCCCAGACAACGTGTTTGTCGGTCAATTTGTTGCCATGGCCGGGGCGGGCGGAGCGGACGAGCGAGAGGATCGCATCCACCACCTTGTCGCTGACCGGCATCTGGCGGATGAGGGCCTGGATTTCCATCAGACGCCCGGCATCGATCACGCCGCGCGCTTCGCCCGAGGCGGTGCCTGTCGTGTCGAGCAGGATCTGGCGTTCGGCGGCAAGCTCGGGATAACCGACATCGACCTGAAGCAGGAAGCGGTCGAGCTGGGCTTCGGGCAGCGGATAGGTGCCTTCCTGCTCCAGCGGGTTCTGGGTGGCGAGAACGTGGAACGGCTTCGGCAGCTCATAGGTCTGGCCGGCCATGGTGATGTGGTATTCCTGCATGGCCTGCAGCAGAGCGGACTGCGTGCGCGGGCTGGCGCGGTTGATTTCGTCGGCCATCAGCAGCTGGCCGAAAATCGGACCCTTGATGAAACGGAAGGAACGGCGGCCGTTTTCGTCCTGATCCATGACTTCGGAACCGAGGATGTCCGAAGGCATCAGGTCCGGCGTGAACTGGATGCGGTTGGCATCGAGGCCGAGCACGGTGCCGAGCGTGGTGACGAGCTTGGTCTTGGCCAGGCCGGGAACGCCGACGAGCAGCGCATGGCCGCCGGAGAGGATGGCGAGAAGCGTGTTCTGCACCACTTTTTCCTGGCCGAAAATGACCTTGGAGACTTCCGTGCGGATCGCCGCGATATCGGAAAGCGCCTTTTCAGCCGCGGCGACGATGGCCTTTTCATCGAGGGTTTCGCCGGTATTAATCACGCCCATGTCGCTCTCCTCATACCTTCGCCGCTGTCACAGTCGCATCCCGGTTTTGCTGGCAGTCGGCCGGGACGGATTTTGCGCTGCATATAGCTTATTGCTCTCTTGGCCGCTGACAAGCGCCATTCGAATGACTATGTCGTGACTTAGTATTTCCTTATCGGCAAAGCGAGACTCGAATATGGCAGCGGAGACGATAAATTCGGCTGATGATGCGGCCGGGCTTGCGGCGATGATTTCCCGCGCCGCCGAACAGACCGGCGACGCCAAGCGCGGACCGGCCCCGGTGGAACGCTGGAATCCGCCCTTTTGCGGCGATCTCGACATGGAAATCCGCGCCGATGGCACTTGGTTCTACCTCGGCACCCCCATCGGCAGGGCGCCGCTGGTGCGGCTGTTTTCCACGGTTCTGCGCAAGGATGAGGACGGCAAAACCTATCTCGTAACTCCTGTGGAAAAAGTCGGCATCCGCGTCGTGGATGCGCCTTTCGTCGCCGTGGAAATGAAGCTGACGGCGGGTGAGGATGATGGCGAGCCGCTGCTGACCTTCCGCACCAATGTCGGCGATGTGGTGGAGGCGGGGCCGGAGCATCCGCTGCGGTTCGAGGTTTTCGGTGAGAACCGCGAATTGAAGCCCTATCTTCTGGTGCGCGGCCGGCTTGAAGCCCTCGTGTCGCGGGCGGTGATGTATGATCTCGTCGCACTTGGCGAGGTGATCGACGTGGAGGGCGTTGACATGTTTGCGGTGCGCTCGGGCGGGGTGACTTTTCCGGTGATGCCCGCCAAGGAACTGGAACGGCTTTCGCAATGACGACAACGGCATTCAAGACTTTTACCGCCGCCGATTTCCGCTGCCGCGTGCTGCAGGAAGGCGAGGGCGTGGCGGAACGGGAGCATGGCGACCATGTGCTCAATCCGGGCGTGGTGCTGTCTGGAAACGGCATCAGGCTGAAGGACGCCGCCGTGCTGGTGCCGGTCATTGACGATGGCAACGATGCGCGGGTGATCTTCACCCAGCGCACTTCGACGTTGCGCAAACATTCCGGCCAGATTTCATTTCCGGGCGGCGGCATCGATGCCGAGGACCGCACACCGGAAGAGGCGGCGCTGCGCGAGACGGAAGAGGAAATCGGCCTTTCCAGGTCCTTCGTGGAAACGGTCGGGCGCCTGCCGGATTATATTTCCGGGACGGGTTTCCGCATCAAGCCGGTGCTGTCCATCGTTCGCCCCGGCTTCGACCTGACGCTTAATCCGACGGAAGTGGATGAGGTTTTCGAGGTGCCGCTGTCCTTTCTGATGGACCCGGCCAACCACGGGCGCGGCAGCCGCATCTTTCAGGGGAAGGAGCGGTTTTTCTACGAAATGCCCTATGGCGAACGTTACATTTGGGGCATTACGGCGGGCATCGTCAGGACGATTTACGAGAGGTTTTATTCATGAGCAGCCTTGCCGGGCGGGACTGGTTTCAAAAACCGGCGCTGAAGCGCATCTTTACGCTTCTGAATGCCGATGGCGGCGAGGTGCGGATCGTTGGCGGCGCGGTGCGTAATGCGCTGATGGACCTGCCGGTGGTCGATGTCGACATGGCGACGACGCTGACCCCTGACGTGGTTGTTGTGCGGGCCAAGGCGGCGGGCATCAAGGCGGTGCCGACCGGCATCGAACACGGCACGGTAACGCTGGTGATCGATGGCGAAGGTTTCGAGGTGACGACGTTGCGCCGCGATGTCGAAACCAATGGCCGCCATGCGCAGGTGGCCTTCGGCACCGACTGGCAGACCGATGCCGAGCGGCGCGACCTCACCATCAATGCTCTTTATGCCGACGAAAAGGGCGAGATCATCGACCTTATCGATGGCCTTGCCGATATCGAGAACGGCACGGTGCGTTTCATCGGCGATGCGGCGATGCGGATTTCGGAAGATTACCTGCGGATTCTCCGGTTTTTCCGCTTTTTCGCCCATTACGGCTCCGGCCGCCCGGATGCGGACGGCTTGCGGGCAAGCGCGCGGGCCAAGGACAAGCTGGGCACGCTTTCGGCCGAGCGGGTGTGGAGCGAACTGAAAAAGCTGCTTTCCGCCCGCGATCCTTCCCGCGCCCTGCTATGGATGCGGCAATCGGGCGTTCTGGCGGAAATTCTTCCCGAAACGGAAAAATGGGGCATCGACGCCATTCACGGGCTGGCGGCGACGGAGCAGGCTCTCGGCTGGGCGGTGGACCCGATGCTGCGGCTTGCCGCCATCGTGCCGCCGGACAGGGACAGGCTGACCATCCTTGCTGCGCGTCTCCGGCTGTCGAAAGCCGAAGCGGCTTATCTCGCCCATTGGGCTTCGGCTCCGGCGGCTGATCCAGAGCTGAAGGAGACAGCGCTCGACCGGCTGCTTTATCGTCAGGGCGTCGAAGGCGTGAAGACGCGGCTGAAACTGGCGCTTGCCTCGGCCCGTGCCGATCTTTCTGCCGGCGACACGGCCATGCAGAAAGTGGCGCGGCTTTCGACTTTGCTGACGAGGGCGGAAAAATTCCACAAACCGGGCTTTCCGCTGAGCGGTGCGGATGTGATGGCCGCAGGTGTTGAGGCCGGCCCGAAGGTGGGCGAAGTGCTGAAAAGCCTCGAGGAAAAGTGGATCGACGTCAATTTCTCACTCGACCGGGCAGCGTTGACCGCCCGGCTGAAGGATATGCTGGAAAATTGAGGTCAGCGACGGCGGCATTGCGGCTCAGGCTGCATTTGCCTCGTCGCGAATGCGGGATTTGATATTTTCGATCATGTTCTCGCGGATGACGGTCTCGCCGTGCGCCGATCGCATATGTTCCACGGTTCGACGCACAACTTCGGCGTCGTCATCTGCGCGCGTGTGCCAGGCACAGCCGGGCACGAGCGTTCCACATTCAAACAGTCTCATGGTCTTGCCTCCCTGTTTTAGAGCGCCATGCGTCCGTTCGGACGCATAAAGGACGCTCTAACATTTTGAGTCTGCACATTCTCCCTGTCGAAAACCGGAATCGATTTTCGACAGGGAGAATGTGCGAGAGTGAGGGACAGCAATTCAATTGCCTGCTGTCCCTCCGACAAGAAACGAATGTTCACCGCTTATGTTCCAGAGCGGCGTCCTTCGACCTTATTCAGGCCCCTATTCGGGCATCGCCCAGCACTGGAAAACAGAGGATGTGCCGGCTGCCGGAATTTTTGTACGAGGCATTTCGTCATTGTCCGCCCGCTTCACCGTTTTTCCGGCCAGCGTGCGTTTTACCTGTTCGACATAAAAGGAATGCGGCAGTTCGCGATCACCCGTGGCACGCATTTCCGCTGCCAGGCGATCGATCAAATCAGGGGTATCAATGGAATGCTGGGCTTCCTCGGGGGAAGCAGAGATAGGCATGCTGTTCGAAGTAATCATGACGATAGCTCCTCCAGTACGTCTGCGGGGAGGAGACTATCATTGCCTTGATTTTTCCATAAGTCCTAATTTGCGCTATTTGCGACAAATTGGCTGATGAGCGTCAAATTTACGTGAGGTTTTTTAGGGCCAGCGCACTACCGGCGGTAGAGAGGAGAGAATCGATTCGACATTGCCGCCGGTCTTGAGGCCGAAGATCGTGCCGCGATCGTAAAGCAGGTTGAATTCCACATAGCGGCCGCGGCGGATAAGCTGCTCGTCGCGGTCCTCTTCCGTCCAGTTCTGGTTGAAATTGGCGCGGACGATTTTCGGATAGACCAGATTAAAGGCGCGGCCGACATCCTGCACGAAGGCGAAATTGGCGTCCCAGCCGCCATTTTCCTCCTGCGGGTGCAGCCAGTCGAAAAAGATGCCGCCGATGCCGCGGGCTTCGTTACGGTGCTTGAGGAAGAAATACTCGTCGCACCATGTCTTGTAGCGCGGATAATCGGCAACCGGATGGCGGTTGCAGGTAATTTCGAAGGCGCGGTGGAAAAGCTGGCTGTCCGGGTCTTCCTGCGTCCTTCTGCGTCCCAGCACCGGCGTCAGATCCGCGCCGCCGCCGAACCAGTGGCTGGTGGTGACGACCATGCGGGTGTTCATGTGCACCGCCGGCACATTGGGGTTGACGGGATGGGCGATCAGCGAGAGGCCGGAGGCCCAGAACTGCGGGTCTTCTTCCGCACCCGGTATCTGCTTGCGGAATTCCGGCGAGAATTCGCCATAGACGGTGGAGGTGTGGACGCCGACCTTCTCGAAGACGCGGCCTTCCATCATCGACATCCTGCCGCCGCCGCCCTCGCCATTGTCGCGCAGCCAGTCTTTCTGGACGAAACGGCCGGGCTCCTGATCGGAAAGAGGGCCGGTCAGGTCGTTTTCTAGGGTCTCGAAGGAGTTAACGATGGTGTCGCGAAGATGCTGGAACCAGGCTTGGGCAAGGGCCTTCTTGTCCTCGATGTCGTCGGGCAAGCCCTTCGGCAAGATTGGCCGTTCCATGCGTATTCTCCTTTGGTGAAGTCGATTCCCTGTCGCGTCTAGCAGGTGTAGGCCCTGCGCACAAATTCGACTCGCCAAGTTCACATGCGGGCACTATCTTTATCGATGTAGGTGCCAGAGGTGAATATCATGACGAAATTTACCGGACCGCCGCCGCTCGACGGGCTGAAGCGCAGGATCGCCAATCACCGCAAGGCGCGTGAAGGCTCGGGCGACGACAAGACACGCAATGGCATGTTCGTGCGGCAGACCTTCTGTCTCGGACGCGAGGAAGCCCGCGCCAAGGCACGCGAATGGTTCGACAGCTTTCCGAAAGCGGCCTACTGGACGGAAGTGGAAAGCTGGCGGCAACTGGAAGGCGACCGCATCGAATTCACCATGCGGCGGCTTCCTTCGGCCGATTGAAATTTAGAGCGTTTTCGCATTTCCCGGAAATGCTTCAGGCGCGAGGCTCGGCATAACGCAGGCGGCTTTCGATCAGCACGCCGCTTTCATCCAGAATGGGATGCGCGACGGTCACGATATGGGCGTTGATGCGCTTCAGATCTCGCAGCATGTCGAGATGTAGCGAACTGGTCTGCATGCTTTCCGCAAGCCCGTCGCGCAGCCGCTCCAGATGGCGGTTGGAGGACTGTTTTTCGAGGCGGCGTATATCCACCTTGCTTTCCATCAGCCTGCGGGCGAGCTCGAAATCGCCGGTTACCAGAATGCTCTGGGCGGCGCGCAGGTTCTCGATGGTCATGTCGAACAGGGTTTTCAATTCCTCATAACCGTCATCGGAAAACTTGAAGCTGTTCAGTACCTTCTTGCGGATCTGTTCGCAGATGCCCTTTTCGATGATGTCGCCGATATGTTCGAGGTTGATGGCATAGTCGATGATGGCGATCGAACGACGCGCTTCTTCGTCGGAAAGCCCCTTGCGCCCCAGCTGCGACAGATAGACCTTCACCTCCTGCTGGCGGCGGTCGACCTTCTTTTCGAGCAGGGAAACCTCCTGAAGCGGCGTCAGATCGTTGTGCTTGAAGGCGTTTTCGGCGCGGATCAGCATCCGCTCGATGCTGTCGCCGACGCCGAGCACCTCGCGGGTGGCGTTGGCAAGCGCCACGACCGGCATGTCCAGCGCCTGCTGGTCGAGGAAATTCGGGCCGTCTTCGGCTTTCGGATCGCCCGGCACCAGCCTTGCCATCAGGTCGGACAGGAGGCCGGAGAAGGGCCAGGCCAGTGCTGCCAGAATGACGTTGAAGATCAGATGGGCGTCGACCGGCAATTTTGCGGGCGAAAGCGGCAATTGCTGCAGGAACTCCGCGCCATAGGAGGCGAGCGGCAGGGCGATGAGGCAGCCAATGGTGCGCACCAGAAGGTTGCCCATGGTGATGCGCCGTGCCGAGGCGGGGCCGGAAAGCGTGGCGATGACCGGCGGAATGGCGCCGCCGAGGTTGGCGCCGAGAATGAGCACGATGATGAGGCCGGTGGAAAGCGTGCCGGTGGCGGCGAGCGACAGGATGAGCACCACGACGGCGAGGCTCGAAGACGAAACGAAGGCGAGCACGGCGGAAAAGATCAGCGCGACGGGCCATGCCCCGTCAAGCAGGCCGATAAAGACGCCGAGAGCAGGCGAGGCGCGCATCGGCTCTGTCGCGCCGCTCAACAGATGCAGCGACAGAAGCATGAGGCCGATGCCGATCAGCGCCGTTCCGCCGCCCTGCCGGGCATTGGAACTGCCCTTTTTCAAAATAATGCCCGCAAGGATCAGCAGCGGCGACAGCCATTCCACCCCGGCTGCCACGATCCATGCGGTAACGGCGGTGCCGACATTGGCGCCGAGCAGCACCACCTGCGCCATGCGCGGCCTGATGAGGTCTCGTTCAGCAAAGGAGGCGACGGTGAGGGCCGTCGCCGTCGAACTTTGCAGCGCGACGGTGGCGAAGAAGCCGGAAAAGAAGGAACGCGGACCGTTCTGGGTGCCGGTGGCCAGCACGCTTCGCAGTTTCATGCCGAAGGCGCGGGTGACGCCATCCTTGACCTGGGCAAGGCCGAAGAGCAGCAGCGCGACTGCGCCGAGAAGGTTGACGATGACAATGGTGGATTGCATGCGACGTCTCCTCACACCCGCCGGCGGATGGTTCCGGCGAGCACGATTTTTATTGTCCGGCTAATCAGTATAGGAGCCTCGATGCCCTCGGTACAGGCCGGGTTGCGACAGTTTTGAAGTAAAAACGGTCAAATTTTGTATTTGCCCGAAAAATTGGCGTTAAAAATGGCGCCTATGCCCATGCCACCTGGCGCAAAGCCTCGCCGGCGATCATCGCCGCCGACATGGCGACGTTGATGGAGCGCTGTCCCGCCACCATAGGGATGATGATTCGCACCTCTGCCTTTTCATGCACATGGTCCGGTACGCCCGCACTTTCGCGGCCGAAAAGCAGGATGTCATCCGTGCGGTAGGCGATCTTCGTATAGGGCAGGGCGGCTTTGGTGGAGGCGAGAACGAGACGGCGGCCGGTGGTTGCCCGCCATTCCTCGAAACGCTCCCAGCTGACATGGCGCGTCAGCGCCGCCGCCGCGATATAATCCATGCCCGCCCGTTTCAGGTTGCGGTCGGAAATATCGAAGCCGGCCGGCTCGATGATGTCGACGCCAAGGCCAAGACAGGCGGCCAGCCGCAGGATGGTGCCGGTGTTGCCGGGAATATCGGGCTGGTAAAGGGCGATCCTGATTTCGGGCATGGTATCGGACATGGACGTCTCACTGCGGTTGGTCTGCCCGTCCGATTATCACGGGCAGGGGCCGGGCGACAGCTATGCTGTGAAAAGTCCCTTTGAGGCGTCGTTCCCGGCCGGATGTTCATTCGCGTGACACACAGGGCGGCTACCCATTCACCAATGCATCGTCGGGCTTTCCCGGACCATCGTGAATGGTCGGGACAGGCCGTTTCGAGCCGGATTTTCTGCACGCAACAACAGGAGGACACCATGTCCGAACGGGTGAATTTCGTCCATCTGACCGATCTGCATGTGGGCAATCCGCAGGTGCAGGACGATGATCTTTATTCCGAGACCTCGGCCACGCTTTCCGCGACGCTTGCGCAGATCAAGGCGCTCGTGCCGCCGCCTGAATTCATCGTCGCCAGCGGCGATCTGACCAACAGGGGCGATGCCGGCAGCTATGAGGAACTCAAGCGGCTGATGGCGGAAGCGGAACTCGATATGCCGGTGCTCTTTGCGCTCGGCAATCACGACCGCCGCGATGGTTTCTACCCGGTCATGCTCGACCGCCATGAGGATATGGACGAGCCCTATGACCATGCCGAGGTCATTGCCGGCATCCACATCATCGTCATGGATACCAGCGTTCCGGGCAAGGTTGGCGGCGCTTTCGAGCCGGGGCAGATCGAATGGCTGGAGGATGAGCTGGAAAACCACCCCGAACTGCCGAAGCTGCTGGTGATGCACCATGCGCCGGCGCTCGATTTCGACCGTCCGGAGGTGGAGTGGGAATCGCTTTCCTTCGCGGATACCGAGGCGCTGGACGAGGTGCTGTTCGAGCATGATGTCATCGGCATTCTTGCGGGCCACATCCATTACGACCGCATGTCGCATTGGCAGGGCATTCCCGTCGTGGTCGGCATCGGCCAGCATTTCGCCACCGATCCGCTTTGGCTGCATGAGGGCGTGCGCATGTTGTCCGGTGCGTCCTTCGCCATCGGCACGATAAGGGACACGGGGCTCACCGTTACCTTCGCGCCGCAGCCCAGCGACCGCCGGGAATTGAAGCGGCATACGCAGGCCGGAATGGCCGAGTTGATTGCGGGCTATGAAAGCGCAGAGGCGCAGGACGCGGCCGAATAGGGCGACGTGCGCATCGTTTAACGGGCGGAGACCTCGCGGGGTCATCTCCGCCCGTTCGCCTTTGGGCGGCACCCGCATGTTTTCTCGCGTATTCGGTGTCTTTCCGACTGGTCATTGACTAAATTTTGCGCTACAAGGCCATATCTTCAACACCAGCCAAGGGAGGTTCTCATGCTAGATGATGTTCGTATTCGCCTCCCGGCCCCCGTCGTGCCGCTGCTGGCTTAGGTGTTACTCCGCGGTTCGCCCGCGTTTCCCATTTTTCGATTCGTCATGTGGCTGTCACGGCCATATCCAAAGACTTTTCCGTTCCGTCGTGAGCCATATTTGTGTCCGCTCACCATGTCACGATGGAGCGATTGATTGCCGGAGCTTGGCCTATGTTTGGCTGGTTTGAAAAACGCCTCGATCCTTTTCCCTCTTCGGCGCCCTCCGTGCCGCCAAAGAAGCTTTTGCCGTTCCTGTGGCATTATGTGAAGCCCGCATGGCCATGGCTCCTGCTGCTTGGCCTGATGTCCATGGGCATCGCGATTGCGGAAGCCATGCTCTACAAATTCCTCGGCAATATCGTCGACTGGCTTTCCACGGCCAATCGCGAGACATTTTTTGCCGATGAGGGCTGGCACCTGATCGGCATGGCGGCGCTGGTGCTCTTCGTGCTGCCGCTGATGGGCGCGATCCACACCATGACGATGCACCAGACGCTTGCCGGCAATTTCGGCATGATTGCGCGCTGGAAGATGCACCGTTTCCTGCTGCGCCATTCCATGAACTTCTTCGCCAACGAGTTTGCCGGCCGCGTTTCGACCAAGGTGATGCAGACGGCGCTGGCGATCCGCGAAGTGGCGCTGAAGGTGATCGACGTCTTCGTTTATGCGATCAGCTTCGTCGTCTCGATGCTGTTCATGGTCGCGGCGGCGGACTGGCGACTGGTTATTCCGCTGCTGGTCTGGCTCGGTATCTACATGGCCATCCTCGCTTATTTCGTGCCGAAGCTCGGCCGGCTGGCGCAGGAGCAGGCCGATGCGCGCTCGATGATGACGGGCCGGATCGTCGACAGTTACACCAACATCTCGACGATCAAGCTGTTTTCCCATGCGGGGCGCGAGGAAAGATATGCGCGTGAGGGCATGAACGTGTTTCTCGGCACGGTTCACCGCCAGATGCGCAAGATTTCCGGCTTCAACATCCTGATCGACCTCAACAACGCCCTGGTGCTGTTTTCCACGGCGGCGCTCGGTCTTTATTTCTGGATGCAGGGTTCGGTTACGGCCGGTTCGGTCGCCATCGCCATCAGCCTTGCGATGCGCGTCAACGGCATGTCGCAGTGGATCATGTGGGAAGTCACCTCGCTATTCGAAAATATCGGTACGGTCTATGACGGCATGTCGATGATGACGAAGCCGCACGACATCGTCGACGTTCCGAAGGCGCCTGAGCTTGCGGCCCCGCAGGGCGCAATCCGTTATGACAATGTCCGTTTCCACTACGGTAAGAACAAGGGCGTGATCGACGGGCTGACGCTCGACATCAAACCGGGCGAAAAGGTCGGTCTGGTCGGGCGTTCGGGTGCGGGCAAGACGACGCTGATGAACCTGCTTCTGCGTTTTTACGATCTGGAAGCGGGCAGGATCACCATCGACGGGCAGGACATTTCCAAGGTGTCGCAGGACAGCCTGCGCGAGCTGATCGGCGTCGTGACGCAGGATACCTCGCTGCTGCACCGGTCGATCCGCGACAACATCGCCTATGGTCACCCCGAGGCCACCGACGAGCAGGTGATCGCAGCGGCGAAGCGGGCGAATGCCTGGGACTTCATCGAAACGCTTGTCGACATGCATGGTCGTCAGGGCCTCGATGCGCAGGTGGGCGAACGCGGCGTGAAGCTCTCCGGCGGCCAGCGCCAGCGTATCGCAATCGCCCGCGTCTTCCTCAAGAACGCACCGATTCTGGTGCTGGACGAGGCGACCTCGGCGCTCGACTCCGAAGTCGAGGCGGCGATCCAGGAAAACCTGTTCTCGCTGATGGAAGGCAAGACGGTGATCGCGATCGCCCACCGCCTTTCGACGCTGACCGAAATGGACCGGCTCATCATTCTCGACAAGGGCCGGATCGTGGAGGCGGGCAGCCATGCGGAACTGGTGGCGATGGGCGGTATCTATGCCGACCTGTGGCGGCGCCAGTCCGGTGGCTTCATCGCCGACCATGAGGCGGAAGTGGCCGCGGAGTAAGGAAAGACGGAGGGCGGCAAGCATGGTTTCCCGCCCTCTCGCCTATGATTATGTGCGCTAACCTCTCCTCCGTCATGCCGGACTAGATCCGGCATCCAGCCACGGCGCGTCTGCGCCGTGAGAGGAGTCTTTCGCGATCAAGGACTTGATCGTGCTGGACCCCGGATCAAGTCCGGGGTGACGGTGTGGGGATGCAGCCGATGCGCAAAATATCGCTGGGTCGATTTAAGGACGGGGAACGTTTCCCGCCCTTTTTCATTCCCCGAATGTTACCGAAATATAATCTCTTCCCGAAGCGTTCGCGGCTGTTCCCGCTCCGGGAATCCGCCTATATCCGGATCATGGTTATTACCCGCATCTTCGAGTTTTTCGAGAACTGGATAAAGCCCTTCGCCCGCAAGGACGATTTGCGGCCGCCTGAAAGCACGTTCGCCTTTATCTGGTTCTACATCTCGCAGGCCAAGGCGCCGTTTTTCGCCATGCTGGTGCTGGGCGGGCTGACGGCGGCCATCGAGGCGGCGCTGTTCTGGTTCGTCGGGCGGCTGGTGGATATTCTCTCTACCGTGAAGCCGGAAGAGGGCTGGGCGGGGCTGCTTGCGGCCCATGGCGGCGAGCTGGTGGGCATGCTGGTGCTGATCGGCGTCGTGCGGTTTATCGTCACCATGGTAACGGCGCTGGTGGATCAGCAGATCATCACGCCCGGTTTTTACAATCTGGTGCGCTGGCAATCCTATATGCATGTGGCGCGGCAATCGCTGACCTTCTTCCAGAACGATTTTTCCGGCCGCATCGTCACCAAGGTCTGGTCGGGCGGGCAGGCGGCGGGCGATCTCGTCACCTCGCTGATGGAAAGCGTGTGGTTCGTCGGCATTTATTCCGTTTCCATGCTGTTCCTGATTGGCGGGCTGGACTGGCGGCTTGCGGTCGTCGTTGTCGTCTGGGTGGGGATATTCTCGTTGCTGGCGCGGTATTTCGTGCCGCGCATCCGTTACCATTCCAAGGAAACGGCGGAAGCCGCCTCGATGCTCTCCGGCCGCATGGTGGATGCCTATAGCAATATCCAGACGCTCCGGCTGTTCGGGCGAGATGATGCCAATGACCGCTACATGCGACAGGGTTTCGACATTTTCCAGCATGCGACCATGACATTCACCCGGTTCATCACCGGCGTGCGCGCCTCCATGGCGCTGTTGTCCGGCGTGATGATCACCTCCATGGCGGCGCTCTGTATCGATCTGTGGCTTTCCGGCAAGATCAGTTCCGGTGCGGTGGCCTTCACGCTGGCGCTGGTGCTGCGTCTCAATTTCCTGCTCGGCCGGCTGATGACGCAGTTCAACGGCATCATGCGCAATTTCGGCACGGTGCAGAATGCCGCCGAGCTGATTTCGCAGCCGATCGGTCTCGTCGATGCGCCGGAGGCGACGGTGCTGGAGGTGAAGAAGCCGGGCATACGTTTCGAAAATGTCAGCTTCCATTACGGGCGCGCGAACGGCGTCATCGACCATCTCAACCTCGAAATCAGGGCGGGCGAGAAGGTAGGCATCGTCGGACGCTCCGGGGCGGGAAAATCCACTCTCGTCAATCTGCTCCTGCGTTTTTACGATGTCGAAAAAGGCCGCATCCTGATCGACGGGCAGGATATCGCCAGGGTGACGCAGGAATCGCTGCGCGCCCATATCGGCATGGTCACGCAGGATACGTCGCTGCTGCATCGCTCCATTCGCGACAACATCCTGTTCGGCCGCACCGATGCCACCGAAGCGCAATTACAGGAGGCGACGCGGCGCGCCAAGGCGGATGACTTCATCGCCAGGCTCGAGGATCAGCGCGGTCGCAAGGGGTTCGATGCACATGTGGGCGAACGCGGCGTGAAATTGTCCGGCGGCCAGCGCCAACGCATCGCAATCGCCCGCGTGATGCTGAAGGACGCACCGATTCTCGTGCTCGATGAGGCGACGTCGGCGCTCGATTCGGAGGTGGAGGCGGCGATCCAGAGCAATCTGGACGAGCTGATGCAGGGCAAGACGGTTCTGGCCATTGCCCACCGCCTGTCGACGATTGCCGCTCTCGACCGGCTGATCGTAATGGACCAGGGGCGCATCGTCGAACAGGGCAGCCATTCCGATCTGGTCATGCAGGGCGGTCTTTATTCGGAACTCTGGGCGCGGCAGTCGGGCGGTTTTCTTGCCGCGGACGAAGCGGCGCAATAAGCCCTTCGGCTATTTCCCGATCATGAAATCCGCCATCAGGCCGTAATGATTGGAACCGAGGCTGTCGGGCAGGCGGGTGGTTTTCATCAGCGTCGCCGGTTCGCGGGCGAAGATGTGGTCGATGGCGATGCCGAAGCGGCCGGCCTCCGTCGGCCATGTGGCGGGTTCGAAGGTCGCTTTCTTCAGATCGTTGGCGGCGAGGAAAGCGCGCATGTCAGGGGCGATGCCGGCCGAATTGAAATCTCCGGCCAGAATGAGCGGCCCGGTGACGCGAAAGAGAATTTCACTCACTTCATCGAGTTCGTCGCGATGATAATCGTCGAAATAGGGCTTGGTGATATGCCCGGCGGCGAGCGTCAGTTCCGTGCCGTCGAGATCGATATGGGCTATGGCAAACCGATCCCGGCGAAGATCGCTGAGGCTGTGGAAACGGGCTTCCAGCAACGGTCTTTTGGACAGGATGACCAGATCGCATCCGGGCGTTCCGGTGTAACAGCCAAGCCTGTGCGGATAGGTTTGCTGCAGACGCGGCAGGGCCGATTTCAGCGCCGCCGCCTCGAAGAGATAAACGGCATCCGCGCCCGATTCGAGAATCGTGTCGGCAATTGCATCCGCATTGGCGGCATTGTCCATCAGCACGTTGAAGGACAGCAGCCGGAAGGGTTTGGCGCCCGGCGCCGGATTGGCGGATGTGGAAAATTCCAGAAGCATGGCAATGGCATGGATGGCGAGCGCAAGCGACCAGACGACGAGGAGCGCCGAAACCGCGTCGCGCGTCAGCCAGAAAACGAGGCATGACAGCAGGATACAGACGATGGCGATGTGCAGCTGGAAACTGGTGACGAAGGCGAGAAGCCAGAAATCCGTCACATAACGCAGGCTGGCGACAAAAAGAACGGCAGCCACCGCCGTGGAGACCATGCAAGAGAGCTTCGCCGTCATCCGAATCCCTGCTTTCCGCGCTCTCCCTTGAAGTCTCCTAACATGGTGCATGGATGCGCACAATGTTGCCCGCCTGCCAAGGACGGCGAAAAAATGCGAGCCAAATCGGCCCCCTCCGGCAGAATTACGGCAGCTTTGTGTGCTTTGCTCTTGCCAAGTCAGTCAATATTTTGCGATCAAACACATGACGCGGTTTCTCAAATGCCGCGAGAATGACCAGGACGATGGGACGGAGTTTGTCTTGGATCAAATCATAGCGGGAGGACTCATGCGATTTACGGCAAAAACAGCGCAGAGGATGGTGTAGCGGTGAGCGAGCACGTAACCAATCACGACGCTTCGGGTGAACCGACCCGTCGCGATTTTCTTTACCTAGTGACGGGAATGGCGGGCGCTGTCGGTGCCGCCGCAGTTGCATGGCCCTTTATCGACCAGATGCGTCCCGATGCATCGACGCTGGCGCTCGCCTCCATCGAGGTGGATGTCGCGGCGGTCGAGCCGGGCATGTCGCTTACCGTGAAGTGGCGCGGCAAGCCGATTTTCATCCGCAACCGCACGGAGAAGGAAATCGAGGAAGCCAAGGCCGTCGCTCTCGGCGATCTGAAGGATCCCGTGGCGCGCAATGCCAACATCGCCGCCGACGCGCAGGCGACGGATATCGACCGCTCCGCCGGCGAGGGCAAGGAAAACTGGATCGTCATGGTCGGTTCCTGTACCCATCTCGGTTGCATTCCGCTCGGCCAGGCCGGCGATTTCGGCGGGTGGTTCTGTCCCTGCCATGGCTCGCACTACGATACGGCGGGCCGCATACGTAAGGGTCCGGCGCCGCAGAACCTCGCCATCCCGACATTTGCATTCACATCCGATACCGTGATCAAGATCGGATAAGGGGACAGATATTCATGAGTGGTCATTCCAGTTATCAGCCGTCCACCGGCATCGAAAGGTGGATCGATTCGCGGCTTCCCTTGCCGCGCATGATCTATGACAGCTTCGTTGCCTATCCTGTCCCGCGTAACCTGAACTACGCCTACACCTTCGGCGCGATGCTTTCCGTCATGCTGCTGGTGCAAATCCTCACCGGCGTCGTGCTGGCCATGCATTATGCGGCCGAAACGACGGTCGCCTTCAATTCCGTCGAAAAGATCATGCGCGACGTCAACCATGGCTGGCTGCTGCGCTACATGCATGCCAACGGTGCGTCGTTCTTCTTCATCGCGGTTTACCTGCACATCGCCCGCGGCCTTTATTACGGCTCCTACAAGGCGCCGCGCGAAATCCTCTGGATTCTCGGCTGCGTGATCTTCCTGCTGATGATGGCGACGGGCTTCATGGGCTACGTTCTGCCCTGGGGCCAGATGTCCTTCTGGGGTGCAACCGTTATCACCGGCTTCTTCACGGCGTTCCCCGCCATCGGTGAGTGGATCCAGCAGTTTCTGCTCGGCGGCTTTGCCGTGGACCAGCCGACGCTGAACCGCTTCTTCGCGCTTCACTATCTGCTGCCCTTCATGATCGCAGGCGTCGTGATCCTGCACATCTGGGCGCTGCATGTGACCGGCCAGACCAACCCGACCGGCGTTGAAGTGAAGAGCAAGACCGACACGGTTCCCTTCACACCCTATGCGACGCTGAAGGATGCGCTCGGTGTTTCCGTGTTCCTGATCGGTTACGCCTGGTTCGTGTTCTACATGCCGAACTTCCTTGGCCACCCCGACAACTACATCATGGCCAATCCTCTGTCGACGCCGGCGCATATCGTTCCTGAATGGTACTTCCTGCCGTTCTACGCCATGCTGCGCGCCATCGACTTCAACATCTGGATCATCGATTCCAAGCTCGGTGGCGTTCTCGTGATGTTCGGCGCGATCGTCGTGCTGTTCTTCCTGCCCTGGCTCGATACGTCGAAGGTGCGTTCCGCCGTCTATCGTCCCTGGTACAAGATGTTCTTCTGGCTGTTCGTGGTCAATGCCATCATGCTCGGCTGGCTGGGTTCGCGCCCGGCGGAAGGAACTGGCCTGATCGGCCTGCTCACCGGCGATCTGAAAGGCAATTATGTCGGCTATTCGCAGCTCGGCACGCTTTATTATTTCGGTTTCTTCCTCGTCATCATGCCGATCCTCGGTCTGGTCGAAACGCCCCGGCGTATTCCGAATTCGATTACCGAGGCCGTTCTCGAAAAGAACGCCGCCAAGACGGGTGCCGCATCTGCGGCTGCCGAAGTCTGAGCGCGAAGGAAGGATGACGACAATGAAGAAGCTTGTAACGAGCATCGCGTTTATCACCGCCATCGGCTGTTCCGTCGCCGTCGCTTCGGCGGCGGAAGAAAGCCACGATCTCGCCGGCCAGGCCACGCATGCGATTGCCGGCAATCACTTTCCGATCATCAAGCCGGAGGAGCAGAGCTGGTCTTTCGCAGGGCCCTTCGGCAAATATGACAAGGGCCAGCTGCAGCGCGGCCTGAAGGTTTACAAGGAAGTCTGCTCCGCCTGCCATTCGATGAACCTTGTCTCTTTCCGCACGCTGGAGGATCTCGGTTATTCGGAAGAGCAGGTGAAGGCTTTCTCCGCCGAATATGAAGTACAGGACGGGCCGAACGCCGATGGTGAAATGTACAATCGCAAGGCCGCGCCTTCTGATCATTTCCCCTCGCCATTCCCTAACCACGAAGCGGCTGCGGCCGCCAACGGTGGTGCAGCACCGCCGGATATGTCGCTGCTCGCCAAGGCGCGTGGCGTAGAACGCGGCTTTCCGCAATTCATCATCGACATGATCCCGATTGTCGGCGGTTATCAGGAAGGCGGCCCGGATTATATTCATGCGCTGTTGACGGGTTATCAGGAGCCGCCAGCCGGCATCAAAAACACGGACGGTTCGGATTACAAGGTGCCGGAAGGCACACATTTCAACCCGTATTTCGTCAGCGCAGTCGCGCTGAAGATGGCGCCGCCGATCAGTGCCGATCAGGTAACCTATGACGACGGCGCGCCGCAGACCGTGGACCAATATTCCAAGGACGTTGCTGCGTTCCTGATGTGGGCGGCAGAACCGCATCTGGAAGAGCGCAAGCGCACCGGCTTCATGGTCATGGTGTTCCTGTTCATCTTCACGGCGCTGATCTATCTCACCAAGAAATCGGTCTACGCCAACAAGGAACATTGATCGGCTTCGAGAAGATGCCTGTCAGTCATTGGCCTCTACGGTCTTCCGTGGGGGCCTTTTCATGTGTCGAGAGGGATGGTGGAAATGACGACAATTCGTAACGGCGGCTGCCTGTGCGGCTCCATCCGCTTTGAAGCGAAGGGCGAGCCCGGCAATCCGCACACTTGCTCCTGCGATATCTGCCAGCGGCATTCCGGTGCGCCCAGCCTTGCCTGGGTGGAGTTCGAGAAGGATGCGGTGACATGGACGGGAGAGGGCGGCGCGCCTTCGACTTTCCGATCCTCCGATTATTCCAGTCGGGCTTTCTGCCCGATCTGCGGCAGCACGCTTGGCGCCATCGACGACGCGCCGACGGTTGCGCTGGTCTCGGGAAGTTTCGATGACAGGGACGACGAGGCGCTGCGGCCCCTGTCGCATTCCTTCGAGGATGTCTGCCCGGCCTGGGCGCGGATCGAGGGAATGTCGCCGGCGGAATGAGCGCCGGCCCTTTTTAGTTGGTCCGCCGCCGTCAAGTTGATAGGGTGGTCCGAACCTTCTGATCCATTTCCCTTATCTCAACTGGAAATACCATGACCGTTATCGCTTCGGAGCTTTCCGCTGCCATCCGTTCCATTCCCGACTATCCGAAGCCGGGCATCATCTTCCGGGACATCACGACGCTGCTCGGTAACCCCCGCGCTTTTCGCCGTGCCGTGGACGAACTCGTGCAACCCTATGCCGGAACGAAGATCGACAAAATCGCCGGCATGGAAGCACGCGGCTTCATTCTGGGCGGTGCGGTGGCGCATCAGCTATCGGCCGGTTTCGTGCCGATCCGCAAGAAGGGCAAGCTGCCGCACACCACCGTCCGTGTCGCCTACAGCCTTGAATACGGCGTCGACGAAATGGAAATGCATGTGGATGCAGTCCAGCCGGGCGAAAAGGTTATTCTGGTCGACGACCTGATTGCGACCGGCGGCACTGCCGAAGGTGCGGTCAAGCTTTTGCGGCAGATGGGTGCGGAGATCGTTTCCGCCTGTTTCGTTATCGACCTGCCCGATCTCGGTGGTCGCAAGAAGCTGGAAGACCTTGGCGTCGAGGTGCGGACGCTGGTGGAGTTTTCCGGCCACTGAGATGGTAACGGGGCAATGGTGACGCTATTGCCCCGACGCTTTTCTATTCGAATTCCAGAACCCCGCTCTGGAAGGTCATCACTGTTTCTCCCGACTGGTTGAGGCCCTCGTTAAATGTGGTGTTCAGCCAGACGCCGGCTCTGGATTCCAGCGCTCGGGTCTCGAGCAGGGTCACGAAATAGGTGACATCGTCTCCGGCGAAGACCGGTTTTTTCCATTTGAGTTCGCGAAAGCCGGGGGAGGGGCCGAGTTTGGGCGGCTCAAGGCCCTGTAGCTTCAATCTTTTCACCTCTTTGGCCCAGTGAGAGAGGAAGCATTTCATCCAGCCTGCGCCCGTGTGCCAGCCGGAAGCGCAGAGAGCGCCGAAAACGCTGTTCTTTGCGGCTTCCGCGTCGAGATGAAAGGGCTGCGGATCGAAATCGCGGGCAAAACGGATGATGTCTTCGGCGGAAAAATGCAGCGTATCGAGGGTGACGCGTTCGCCGATGGGAGAAAGTTCTGCCAGTTTCATGCTGCAACGCCTCCATTGCCGCGCATCAGGAACATCACGGTGTTTTCGCCGTGCGATACCAGAACGCCGCGCTGGTTATAAAGCTCGTGGCGTAATTTCACGAGGCCGATGCCGGGGCGCGAGGCGGAGGGCCGCTGTTCCAGCACGATGGATTTTCCGACAAGCGTATCGCCTGCCAGAACCGGCTTTTTCCAGTCGACGAAATCGATGCCGGGGCTGCCCTGCGAGGTCGAGTTCGAGATGTAGCTGTCCGCCATCATCCGCATCAGCAGGCTGCAGGTGTGCCAGCCGGAAGCCGCCAGCCCGCCGAGAATGCTCTGGCGGCCAGCCTCTTCGGAAAGATGCATCGGCTGTGGGTCGAATTCGCTGGCGAAGGCGATGATCTGCTCTGCGGAAATCGATTGCGGGCCCAAAGGAAATTCCCGACCGACGGAAAAATCCTCATAGGCATATGTCGCGACCGGCGTCATGGTTTCCTCCCTTCGCACAGTCAATATCGGCGGCATCTAAAATGATTTTTCCCTTTACGTAAAGGTCAAATCGGGGAGGCCGGTTCTTGGGGAGGTAGTTTGGAGCGAGTGGGCGCGCGTTTCGCCTTCTCCCCGAGGGGGAGAAGGTCGCGGCAGCGGGATGAGGGGGCGAGGGTAGAGATATTCGGAGAGCTTGCCCCCTCATCCGACCCTTCGGGCCACCTTCTCCCTGGCGGGGGAGAAGAAACCGTGCCGCAATGTTCGGTTATCCTTCTTGGCGGACCTTATCGAAGTCGCCAAAGGCCGGATCAGGTATTGAAGCGGAAGTGGATGACGTCGCCGTCCTGAACCACATATTCCTTGCCTTCGTCGCGAGCCTTGCCAGCTTCCTTCGCGCCGACTTCGCCCTTGAAGGCGACATAGTCGTTGTAAGCGATGGTGTTGGCGCGGATGAAGCCGCGTTCGAAATCGGAGTGGATGACGCCGGCGGCCTGCGGAGCCTTGGTGCCGCGCTCGATGGTCCAGGCGCGGCATTCCTTCGGTCCGACGGTGAAATAGGTGATGAGATCGAGCAGCTTGTAGCCGGCGCGGATCAGGCGGTCGAGGCCTGCTTCCTCGAGGCCGAGGGCGGAGAGGAATTCCTTAGCCTCTTCATCGGGAAGCTGCGCGACTTCGGATTCGATCGCCGCGGAGATGACGACGGATTCCGCACCCTGGGCCTTCGCCATTTCGGCAACGGCCTTGGTATGTTCGTTGCCGTCGACGGCGTCGCTTTCGGCGACGTTGCAGACGTAAAGGACCGGATGCGCGGTCAGGAGGTTGAGGCCCTGAAGGATGCGCAGTTCCTCGGCATCCAGCGTGGAGAGCAGGGTGCGGACCGGCTTGCCTTCGTTCAGAAGCTTCAGCGAGGCTTCCATCAGCGGCAGCTGCGCCAGCGATTCCTTGTCCTTGCCGGTGGCTCGCTTGCGGGTCTGTTCCGTGCGGCGCTCAAGGCTTTCGAGATCGGAAAGCATCAGCTCGGTCTCGATGGTTTCGGCATCGGCCACGGGGTTGATGCGGCCTTCGACGTGGGTGATGTCGTCATCTTCGAAGCAGCGCAGAACGTGAACCACGGCGTCCACTTCGCGGATATTGGCGAGGAACTGGTTGCCGAGGCCTTCGCCCTTCGATGCGCCGCGCACCAGGCCGGCAATATCCACGAAGGAGATGCGGGTGGGGATGATTTCCTTCGAGCCGGCAATGTCGGCGAGGATTTTCATGCGCGCATCCGGAACCGCCACTTCGCCGGTGTTCGGCTCGATGGTGCAGAAGGGATAGTTGGCCGCCTGCGCCGCTGCCGTTTTCGTTAGCGCGTTGAAGAGAGTGGACTTGCCGACATTTGGCAATCCAACGATACCGCATTTGAAGCCCATGGCTTGAAACCTGTCCGTTTAAAAGAATTCGTTGAGGAGCCTTTTGCGGAAAGGGCAGGGCAAGGTCAAGCCCGCGGGCCGATTTGTGCGGGCAAAGCACCTTTAATGGTGCGGAATTTCGGGCAGGGTTGCCGATGCTGCGGTTGCGGCGCAATATAAGCCGGTCAAGCGATCGATCTTTCGTCATCAACGGGGTTTTCCCATGAACAACCGCGATGAGCGACAGGCACGAGCGACCATGATGAGTGACAGTCCTGTCGATCTCAAGCCGAAACCGAAAGTCAAACCGAAGCTGGAGCGGCCGAAGCTCTACAAGGTCATTCTGCTGAATGACGACTATACGCCGCGCGATTTCGTCACCGTCGTCCTGAAAGCCATCTTCCGCATGAGCGAGGAGACCGGCCACCGGGTGATGATGACGGCGCACCGCTTCGGCAGCGCGGTCGTCGTTGTCTGCGAGCGCGATATCGCCGAGACCAAGGCCAAGGAAGCGACCGATCTCGGCAAGGAAGCGGGATTTCCGCTGATGTTCACCACCGAGCCGGAGGAGTGAGCGTTAATCCTGCCGGATCTGAAAGCCCGTCTTGTTCTGCACGAAACCGCAGCTTTCGTAAAAGGCGTGAACCTCCGGACGCTGCCGGCCGGTCAGCAGCATCACCTTGTAGCAGTTCGCCGCAAAAGCGGCCTCGACGGCATGGCGCACCACCGCGCGGCCATATCCGTGGCCGCGACGGTTTTCCAGCGTCACCACGTTTTCGATAAGGGCATAGGGGCGGGCGGCGCGCGTCAGGTTCGGAACGATCTGCAGCGTGGCGGTGCCGACCGCGTCTTCGCCTTCGGTCGCAAGAAACACGGTCAGGCCCGGCTGGGCGAGCATGGCCGCGAAAGCCGTGTTCGCTTCTTCTGCCGTCATTTCAGGGTCGGACGGATTGAGCGCCCGGTAAAGGTCAAGCAATCCGGCCAGATCGCCGGCTCCGGCTGCGCGCAGGACGGTGGGCTCCGAAGACATTCGCGATCTAGTCCTTCTTGCTGAACATGCGTTTCAGCATTTCGGCCATCGGGCCGGTTTCCGGCAGCTTTTTCGGCTGGGCGCTGTTGCGTGCCTGATGGATATGGGACTGTGCGGCGGGCTTGGCTGCCTTGGCCGGCTTTTCGGCTTCCGGCTTGCTGCCCGTGGCCAGCGCCAGCTTGTTCATCAGCTGCGAATCCTCGGCTTTCACCAGCATGGCGGCATTGTCGGCAATGGCGTCCAGAAGCGGATCGAGCCAGACCCGGTCTGCCTTGGCGAAATCGCCGAGCACGTGGCCGTGTACCCGCTCCTTGTCACCGGGATGGCCGATGCCGAGCCGCAGGCGGCGATACTCCTTGCCGCAATGGGCGTCGAGCGATTTCAGGCCGTTATGGCCGCCATGGCCGCCGCCGGTCTTGATGCGGGCGCGGCCGGCCGGCAAATCCAGTTCGTCATGGATGGCGATGATGTCTGCCGGCGCAAGCTTGAAGAAGCGCATGGCTTCGCCGACGGATTCACCCGAAAGGTTCATATAGGTCAGCGGCTTCATCAGCAGGACCTTCTCGCCGCCGATCTCGCCTTCGGAAATCTCCGCCTTGAATTTTTTCGACCAGGGCGCAAAGGACGGCAGGCGCTGCAGCGCATCGACGGCCATGAAGCCGATATTGTGACGGTTTACCGCATATTGCGCGCCGGGATTACCAAGTCCTGCGATGATCTTCATGGGGCATGTCCGCGTTTTGCCTGATGATGCTGTTGTCACCACCCCGAAAACCGCCGGCTGTCAATCTTTTTATGAGTTTTGCTTTTTATGAGTTTTGCGGGAACGCCGAACCGGCCGCTTATGGGCTGACGAGATTATAGCGGTCGAATATTCGCTGCTGCGTTCCATCGGCGATCAGCCTGTCCAGCCGGGCCTGTAATTTTGCGATGACCTCGTCGGGCACGCTTTTGTTGCAGGCAAGCCCAAGCTGTTGCCGGGTGAGGGTTATCACTTCCCTGAACGTGTCGGCGGGCAGGCTTTTGAAGGTGCTTTCAGACATGGGCATCAGGTCGATGCGGCCGGCCTTCAGCTTGTGAAGCGTGATCTCGAAATCAGCGCCAACATCCACCTGCGGGAAACCGAGCTTCTCCAGAAGCGCTTCGGTGTAATCTCCACGCTGGGTTCCCACCCGATATTTCTTGGCTTCCTCAAGGCTGGAGGCTTCGATATTCGCGTTGCGGCGCGCCACGAGAATGTTGCGGTCGATATGGATCGGTGTGACCCATTTGAACTGCTTTTCCCGCTCCGGCGTTCTCGCAGCGGCGAAGACGCAGTGCATGGCCTGCGTTCTGGCCAGTGCGATGGCCCGCGCCCAGGGCATGACGGCGACTTCGTAACTGGTGCCGGTGTCTTCGAGCACGGTTCTGAGCTGGTCGAAATAGACACCCCGCACGCTGCCGTCGCTGGCCTGCAGATTATAGGGCGGATAGACCTCGGTGGTCAGGAAGAGCTTGGCAGCGCTGGCCGGAGTGGCGAGCGCAAGAAAGATCAGGCAAGAGCGGATCAATCCCATGGCTGCCCCCTGCCGGTTCATGCTTGCCGCGCCGCGGCGCGGTTTTGCCCGGACGCCGTATCGAGTGAGGTGATCAGCCTTTCGACCGGCTGCGGACGCGCGAAGAAATAACCCTGCCCGAAATCCGCGCCTATATCGGTCAGAAGCGCCTTCTGTTCCTCCGTTTCGACGCCCTCGGCAATGACGGCGCAGTTCATCTTGTGCGAGATGGCCGCGATGCCTTCGACCAGCATGCGGTTGCGCTGCCTGATGTCCATCCTGTCGTCGCAGATCGAGCGGGTGAAGGACTGGTCGATCTTGACGATATCGACCGGAAAACGGCTGAGATAGCTGAGCGAGGAATAACCCGTGCCGAAATCATCCAGCGCGATGCGGCAGCCGAGCTGGTGGATGGCATTGAGGATCGCCCGGACTTGCGGATCGTCCTTCATGATAACGGCTTCGGTGATCTCGATGACCAGCCGTCTGGGAAGAATGCCGTGGCGGTGCAGAACGCCGGCAATGCGCGTCGGCAATCCCGGTTCGAATTGCAACGGCGAGAAATTCACCGCCACATAGGTCTGCTCCATGCCCGGCAGGCGCGACAGCCTGGCGAGATTGGCGATCGACTGATCGAGAATGACATTGCCGATGCGGTGGATAGTGCCGTTTTCTTCTGCAAGGCTGACGATTGCGGCCGGAGAAAGCAGGCCCTTGTCCGGGTGGTTGAGGCGCAGCAGCGCCTCGAAACCCGCCGTCTGGCCGGTGGCGAGGTTTTGAATCGGCTGGAAATAGGCCTCGAACCAGTCTTCGGAAAGCGCCTGCGCGATATCCCGTTCCAGCTCCGCATGTTCGCGCGCCCGGTCCATGATCGAGCTGTCGAAGACCTGCGAGCCGTTCTTGCCCGTACGCTTGCGGGTATACATCGCCATGTCGGCATTCTGCAAAAGCTCGGAGGCGCTGGCGGCGTGCAGGGGATAGACCGCCATGCCGATGCTGGCGCTGAGGCGGATGCTGTTGCTTTCGATCTCGAAGGGCGTGTCGAGCATGGCGCAGATGCGCTCGCAGAATTGCAGGGCGCGCTCTTCCACCTTGTCGCCGGCCAGAAGAATGGCGAATTCGTCGCCGCCAAGCCGCGAAGCGCTGTCCAGCGGCGTCAGCAGCGGTTCGAGCTTCAGCGTGAATTGTTTGAGAACGGCGTCGCCCGCGGCATGGCCGAGATTGTCGTTGATCGCCTTGAACCGGTCGAGGTCGATGAACAGGCAGGCCAGCTCGCTGCCATTGCGGTCCGCATCGCGGATTTGCAGGTCGAGAATGGCCTCGAAGCCCTGGCGGTTGAAAAGGCCGGTCAGGTGGTCGGAAATGGCCTGCTGGCGGTTGCGCTTTTCCGACTGGCGCAGTTCGGTCACGTCCGTCATGACGCAGAGGCAGGTGCTCTGATGGGCCGCATCGCCGGAATCGAGAGCCTTTTCGAGGATGAGCGCATCCATGACGCTGCCATCCATGCAATGGAAACGCACGGTAATGCCGCTATGCGAGGCGTCGGGCAAGGGATGAGCCGTCTTGCGCTGCTGGAACAGAAGCCGGTCATCGGGATGGATGAGATCGGCGAAATTCAGGCCGAGTATCCGGGTGCGGTCGTAACCGGTCGCCTGCACCCAATAGTCACTGACGGCGGCAATGCGGTCGTGCCTGTCGAGCGAAAACAGCATGGCGGGCGTGCGGTTGTAGATTTCCGTCTTACGCTCATGCGCATTCTTGATCTCCAGCTCTTCCTTTTCGAGCTGGGTCTGCATTTCGTTGAAGCTTTTTGCCAGCCGGCCGATTTCGTCCTTCGAACGCCAGTCGACGTGGTGGCGCGAGCCGAGACGCCGCGTCGCCTCGATGGCGGCTGCGAGCCGCATCAGCGGACGGATGACCATGAAGCGGTTGCCGGCGATGGCGGCAAGAACGATGGTAAGGACGGCGAGGATGAAAATCGTGATGAAGGCCAGTTCGGTGCGGCTCAAAGAGGTCAGAAGGCTGACATTGTCGTAATAGATCGTCAGTTGCCCGACGGTGACGGAGCCCTTCGTGGTCTTGTAGGTTACTTCACGCGTCGTCGAGGCTGCATCCTGAATGATGTCGCTGCCGGCCGTCTGGACGATATCGAGCTGGCCGGACGTATCCCTGACCTCGACCATCCTGATCACGGGGTCGGAAATGAGGGTGCCGGTAATCTGGTTTATGGTGTCGTCATCAAGGTCCCATAGGGGCCGGGCAAGCGCCTGCGCATTGGTCGACAGCAGAATCTCAAGGTGGTTACGCTGGCTGCGAATGGCTTCGTGATAGGAGAGCGTCAGCAAAAGCGTGAAGAGCGGGGCGACCACTGTAAGAAGTGCGCCGGAAACAATCGCGATAAAGCGACTTTCGACGGAATGAGCCATGTTCGATTGCAGCTACCCTTTGCCCCAGACTTGCTGCGCCCCGTTTCGTCCGCCCGGAGGGTTTTGCGAGGGTTTTCGGCAAAAGCCTGTTTTCCCACGCATTTCCTCAGCCCGGCCGGTGTTCCACGACAGCGCGAGGGTATCGTTTCATGGAAGTGTTAATCGACACTGAAACGGGTTCCGTATCAGGTGAGGATGGCAAGCTTTCTGGTTTTAAAGTTCATAAAAACTAAAAGGCCCGTTCCGAAAACGGAACGGGCCTCATTGTTCAAAGCTGTCCGGCCTTGCGGCCGCCGATTATTCCTCGGAAGCTTCTTCGGTCGTTTCTTCTGCAACGCCGCCAGCCGGGGCGACGATCGTTGCGATCGTGAAGTCACGGTCGGCGATAACCGGCGTGATGTTCTTCGGCAGCTTCACATTCGAAATGTGAACGTTGTCGCCGATCTTCAGACCAGCGAGATCGACGGTGATGAATTCCGGAATGTCGTTGGCCGGGCAGTGGAATTCCACCGTGTGGCGAACGATGTTCAGAACGCCGCCGATCTTGATGTCCGACTTTTCTTCGTTGACGAAGTGAACCGGAACTTCGACGTTGACGAGCGTGTTGCCCGAAACACGCAGGAAGTCGACGTGCATGGTGAAGTCGCGGACCGGATCAAGCTGGTAGTCCTTCGGGAGAACCTTGATCTTCTTGCCGTCGACGTCGATGATCGCAACCGTCGTCATGAAACCGCCGGCGTGGATACGCTTGGTGACTTCGTTGGTCGACAGGGCGATGGAAATGGGGGCCTGCTTGTCACCATAGATGACAGCGGGAATCAAACCGTTGCGGCGAAGTTCACGAGAGGACCCCTTACCAACTCGTTCGCGCGCCTCGGCCTTGAGCTCATACGATTCTTTGCTCATGGCAATTCCTTTCGAGGTTATATGGAGAGTTCACGCCGAACGAAGCGGCCTGAACCGGAGAGGCCAAAGGCCATCCCGCCCGCGTTGCCTCCAAGGGTGTCTACACGGGTGCGGGCGCTATAATACAAACGGGGCATAAAGACAAGAGCGGCCCGTTTTTCACGGGTGCCACTTTATAATTTTATTAGTTATCACTAATTCACTCGTTTGTTGCAACCTTTAATATATGCTTATCCATGCACATAAACCGGGTGAAAACTTGGCGAATGATAAGGCTACGCAAAATTCCAATTGCGTAGATGACAATGTTCAAAGTTCTCCAGTGCCTCACCATCGATCACGACTATCGATACACCGCCGCAGCGGTTTTCGTCTGCATGCTGGGTAGTTTCGTTTCGATGCGCCTTTTTTCGAAAGCCCGTCTGGCGACGGGCGTGCAGAAGGTCAACTGGCTGTTTCTGGCGGGCGTCAATGGTGGGGCGGCGATATGGACCACCCATTTCGTGGCGATGCTGGGCTATGTCGCGGCGGGCGATGTCGGATACGATCCCTATCTGACCGGGCTGTCGCTTTTGATCGCCATTACCACGACGACTGCCGGTTTCGGCATTTCCGCCTATGGCGGGCGCAGCGTGCTGGTGGAAGCCGGTGGCGTCGTCCTCGGTCTTGGCATTGCGGCCATGCATTACACGGGCATGGCTGCCTATAATGTTCAGGGCATGCTTTTCTGGGATCAGGCTTATGTCATCGCCTCGCTGATATTGGGGGCGGTGCTGGGCGCCATTGCGGTCAATCGCATTGCCCGGCCTCTCAACCGTTTCTGCCAGTATAGCGCGGTGGCGTTTCTTATTCTGGCCATTGCCTCGATGCATTATACCGGCATGGCGTCGATGTCCTTCGCCTTCGACCCGCGTATCGTCATTCCGGAAAACCTGCTGCCGCCGGCCATCATGGGCGGAGGCGCCATTGCGGTGACGCTTCTGCTTCTGGCGCTCGGGCTCTCCACCTATGTCATCGATGCCCAGTCCACCCAGCAGGCGGTTGCCCGCTATCGTCATCTTTCGTTGCACGATCCGCTGACGGGCATTCCCAACCGGGCGGCATTCATCGAGCATCTCAATCGTCGCACACGCCATGTCTCGATGGGCGCGCATACGGCGCTTCTGTCCATCGATCTCGACCGTTTCAAGGAAATCAACGACGTGCATGGCCATGCGGCGGGCGACGCCGTGCTGCGCGCCATCGCCGACCGCGCGAGTTCCGTGCTGAAGACCGGAGAGTTTCTGGCGCGCATGGGCGGCGATGAATTCGTGGCGATGACCCATTCCTATTACACCCGCGCCGATGGCGCGGAGTTCGCCCAGCGATTGATCGAGCAGATCAGCAAGCCGGTGGAATGGAACGGACAGACATTTTCGGTCGGCGCAAGCGTCGGCATATCGGTTCGCAATACCGGCTCCATCGATGCCGATACGCTGATGGCCCAGGCGGATGTCGCCATGTACCGGGCAAAAAGCGGTACTTCGGATACGATCTGCTTTTACGACAAATCCATGGATGAGGCCGCGCGTGAGCGCAACGTGCTGGCCGTCGCCATGCGCAGCGGCCTCGCCAATAACGAGTTCGAGCTTTATTACCAGCAGCAGAACGACACCAAGAGCGGCAGCATCGTCGGTTTCGAAGCGCTTTTGCGCTGGAACCATCCCGAACGCGGCATGGTCTCCCCGGCCGAATTCATTCCGATCGCCGAACAAACCGGCTTTATTGTCGAACTGGGCGAATGGGTTCTGAGAGAAGCCTGCGCGCAGGCCGCTCAGTGGAAAAAATCGCTCGCCATTGCCGTAAACGTCGCGCCGCAGCAGCTTGCGGATAATGATTTCCCCGACAAGGTTGAGAAAATTCTCGCCGAGACGGGGCTTGCGCCGGAAAGGCTCGAGCTGGAAATCACCGAAGGCAGCATTATCGCCGACCATCGCCACGCGCTCGTCACCATCCGCAAACTCAAGGCGCTCGGCGTCAAGATCGCCATGGACGACTACGGCACGGGCTATTCCTCGCTTTCGACGCTGCAGAGCTTCCCCTTTGACAAGATCAAGATCGACCGCGCCTTCATCGATGGCCTGTCGACCAACGTGCAGTCGGAGGCGATCGTTCGCTCGACGCTCATTCTGGCGCACAGCCTCAATATTCCGGTGCTTGCGGAAGGGGTCGAAACCAAGGCCCATATCGAGTTCCTGCGGCGTGAAGGCTGCCTGCAGGTGCAGGGCTTCTTTTTCGGCAAGCCCGGTCCGCTGACCTCCATCGCCAATCTCGTGGACGATACGTTCCTCTCGGCCGAGGATGAAACGGACGTGACCGCCGGCCGGCGTTATTTCAAGGCGGTCCGATAGTCTGACGCAGCCTGCGGCTGCGCCCGGCAAGGCCGGTCGCGAAATTTTTTGTTGAAACATGGCCGCTTCCAGCGCACCATCGCCGAAAAGCTTTGGGAGGAGCGTATGCCGACAGACATCGCCCATGCGGAACGCGTGTATGAAACCGCGCGCCATCGTTCCGCCGCCGCAAGTTCTCCGATTGTCGCCTCCTGGCGTCGCTGCATGGTCAAACATCATCTTGCACCGGAGGAAAACCGCAAGCCGATCTTTCTCAGCGAATATGAATTCCGCCGCGCCCGCGAAAGTGCGGCCGGCCTGATTGCCGAAAGCACGGATGAACTCGACCGCATTTTCCAAAGCGTCGGCAAATCCGGCTGCTGCCTGCTTTTGACCGACGCGCAGGGCGTTGCGCTGGAGCGGCGCGGCGCCTCGGGCGATGATCGTGATTTCCGGGCGCTTGGCCTCTGGTCCGGGGCGGTCTGGAGCGAAGAAAGCGTGGGCACCAACGGTATCGGCACGGCGCTGGTGGATGAGCGCTCGGTGGTGGTCTACCGCGACCAGCATTTCTTCACGTCGAATACCGAACTCTGCTGCACCACGGCTCCCATCCGCGATCATACCGGCCGGGTGACGGGCGCGCTCGATATTTCCACCTGCCGCGACGACATCAACGAGATGACTTTCTCCTTCGTCACCCAGGCGGTGAAGGATGCGGCGCAGCGCATCGAGGGCAATCTTTTCCGCCGCGCCTTTCCGGGTGCGCGCATCGTCGTTGTGCCGAGCGGGTTCGGCGCGGCGCTGTCGCTGCTGGCCGTGGATCAGGACGATCTCGTGCTGGGTGCGACCCGTGCCGCACGCCTTGCACTGAAGCTGGACGATGCCCGCATCGCGCAGGGTCTACCCGCCGCCGATGTTCTTCAGGAACAGCGCCACGATGGCGGTTCCGACCTTGCGGAAGCGGAACGCTCGGCGCTGCGGCGCGTGTTGTCGCGCACCAACGGCAATGTCACGCAGGCCGCTTCGCTGCTCGGCATCAGCCGCGCCACGCTTCATCGCAAGATGAAGAAATTCGACGTGCATTAAGGTGTATGCGGGTGCGATCCGGCCAATCATGCCGGATCGAGGCGCCTTTGTCGCAGATGTGAGACAATGTGCGCTGCGGAACCGCGCCGCCCCTCTACCGAACCGCGCCATCTAGGCCCACCTTCCTCCCATGCGATCCGCTGCGGATCGTTTTCATCAGGGAGGATGAAATCATGAACATTCAGGTTCAGCAGAAAGCGGGCGAAGCGCCCTTCAAGTTGAAATACGGCAATTACATCGGCGGCAAATGGGTGGAGCCGAAATCCGGCCGCTACATGGATAATCTTTCGCCGGTCACCGGCCACAAGATCTGCGAAGTGCCGCGCTCGGACGCATCCGACATCGAGTTCGCGCTGGATGCCGCCCACAAGGCCCGCGACAAATGGGGCAAGACGAGCGTGACGGAGCGCTCCAACATCCTGCTCAAGATCGCCCAGCGGATTGAGGACAATCTCGATCTCATCGCCCGTGCCGAAACATGGGACAACGGCAAGCCGCTGCGCGAAACCACCAATGCGGATATTCCGCTCGCCATCGACCATTTCCGTTATTTCGCGGGCTGCATCCGCGCCCAGGAAGGCACGATCGGCGAAATCGACAACGATACCGTCGCCTATCACTTCCATGAGCCGCTCGGCGTCGTCGGCCAGATCATTCCCTGGAACTTCCCGATCCTGATGGCCGCGTGGAAGCTTGCACCGGCGCTTGCTGCGGGCAATTGCGTGGTGCTGAAGCCGGCCGAACAGACACCGGCCTCGATTCTCATCGTGATGGAACTGATCGAAGACCTGCTGCCGCCCGGCGTCCTCAACATCGTCAATGGCACCGGCCTCGAAGCCGGCAAGCCCTTGGCGCAGAGCAACCGCATCGCCAAGATCGCCTTTACCGGCTCCACCTCGGTCGGCAAGGAAATCATGCGTTATGCGGCCGATAACGTCACCAACATTACGCTGGAGCTGGGCGGCAAGTCGCCGAACATCTTCTTCGCCGATGTGATGAACGAGGACGATGCCTTCCTTGACAAGGCGCTCGAAGGTTTCGCCTTCTTCGCGCTCAATCAGGGCGAGGTCTGCACATGCCCGTCACGTGCGCTGGTCCATGAATCGATCTATGACCGCTTCATGGAAAAGGCGATCAAGCGGGTGCAGGCCATCAGCCAGGACGATCCGCTCAATCCGTCGACCATGCTGGGCGCGCAGGCCTCGCAGGAACAGTTCGACAAGATCATGAGCTATCTGGAGATCGGCAAGAAGGAAGGCGCCAGGGTTCTGACCGGCGGCGACCGCAAGACGCTCACGGGCGATCTGAAGGACGGCTATTATATCCAGCCGACCGTCTTCGAAGGCAACAACAAGATGCGGATTTTCCAGGAGGAAATCTTCGGACCGGTTGTCTCCGTCACCACCTTCAAGACGGTGGAAGAGGCGCTCGAAATCGCCAATGACACGGTTTACGGTCTGGGCGCAGGCGTCTGGAGCCGCGATACCAACATTGCCTATCGGGCCGGCCGGGGCATCGAAGCGGGCCGCGTGTGGACGAACTGCTATCACGTCTATCCCGCGGGCGCTGCCTTTGGCGGTTACAAGCAGTCGGGCATCGGTCGCGAGACCCACAAGATGATGCTCGACCATTACCAGCAGACCAAGAACCTGCTCGTGTCCTACAGCCCGAACAAGGTCGGTTTCTTCTGAGGTCCTCCCCGGAAGCCGGCGAGGGGCTGTGGTGCCAGATCGCCGGCGTGTTCCCAGGGGCTTCGGCCCCTGGGAGCCCGGCTTCAAACAGAAAGGCCGGAGGTTTTGCCTCCGGCCTTTTTTCGTTGCGGTTTATGCCGCGTAACGCTGGTCCCGTTGGCGGGCGCCACCGACCGAGAATTGCCCCACCTGTTCGGTCAGGCCGTCCGCCTCGCTGGATAGCGAGAAGGCGGCCGCCGTCGTTTCCTCCACCATGGCCGCATTCTGCTGCGTTACATGGTCGAGTTCGTTGACGGAGGCGTTGATTTCGCTGAGGCGGCCGGACTGTTCGCGCGATGCGGTGGCGATCTCGCCGATCTGGTCGTTGACCGACTGGATGCGTTTCTGGATCTGCTCGAGGCTTTCACCCGTCTTCAGCACCAGCGCCACGCCGCTTTCCACATCGCCCGCCGAGGTGGCGATCAGCGTCGTGATGTCCCGGGCGGCGGCTGCCGATTTTTGGGCAAGCTCGCGAACTTCCTGCGCCACAACGGCAAAGCCCTTGCCGGCTTCTCCGGCGCGCGCGGCTTCCACACCGGCATTCAGCGCCAGCAGATTGGTCTGGAAGGCGATCTGGTCGATGACGTCGATGATCTGGCGGATCTTGGCCGACGAGGTCTCGATACGTTCCATCGCGACGATCGCTTCTTTCACGACAGCCGTGGACTTATGCGCATCCTGCATCGTGCCCGCCGTCGCCTCGACGGCGACATTGCAGCGCGACAGCGAGAGATTGACGGCCTGCGTCATGTCTCCGAGTGCCGCTGCCGCTTCCTCAAGGGCTGCGGCCTGACGTTCGGTGCGCCGCGACAGGTCTTCCGATGCGCTTTTCAGTTCGCCGGAGCCGGAGCGGATGGCATTGGCGCTTTCGCCGATGTTGGAGATGGTCGCTTCCAGGCCCGCCATGGAGTTGTTGAAGTCGATGCGCAGGTGATCGAGCGACGGCACGAAGGATTTGTCGATGCGGAGATCGAGCCTGCCGGCGGCAAGATTGGCAAGACCGGTGGCGAGTGCGTCGACAGCCTCTTCCAGTTCTTTCGCGCTTCTTGCCTTTTCCATTTCCCGCTGGGCGCGTTCCTCGTCCAGTTCTTCGCTCTTGCGATGGGATTCGGCTTCCATGCGCTGCTTGTCCAGAATGCCCTGACGGAAGGATTCAAGCGCGCGCGCCATGGTGCCGATCTCGTCGCCACGGGAAACGGCCTTGATCTCGATGTTGTTTTCACCGCCGTTCAGGCGTTCCATCAGCCCCGCAAGGCCAGTCAGCGGCTTGGTCAGGCTTGCGGAAACGAAAATGCCGATCAGCGTCATGATCGCAAGCACGGCCAGTGTCGCAACCGTTGCCCAGAAGGCAAGATCGTTGGCGGCGGCGAGAACCTTGCTTTCCTGCTGGCCGATGGCCAGAAGATGTTTCTGTCCGAAGACGGAGACCGGGCGATAGGCATAGAAGATGTTGCCCGCAGGTGTCTGCGCCATCAGCGTTCCGGCGTTGTTTGCGTTGGAAAGGGCGGCGAGGCTTGCGGAAACGGCAGCATCAGCGCCGCCCGAGAGTACGCCGGCCCGACGTTTGCCGTCGGCGCTCAGGAGAACGGCGTCATCGATGGTCTTGCCGGTTTCCTCGGGCGTTACCACCGCGCCGATGCGATCGGCGGCGATGCGCATGATGACGGCGCCCTTGCGCTGGAGCTGGCCCCAGTTGGAGACGGCGAGCGGCATGCCGATCATGGCCGAATCATTTTCGCCGCCGCTGAAGCCGGTGGTGCTGACGACGCCGTCCTTACCGGCTTCGATGCGGTCGAACAGGTCCTTGATCGCGGCGTTCTGCGGTTCCGTCACGCTGGTGAGGAAGTTCTTCCCCTTGGTCACGGTGTAAATAATGAGGCCGGTCTTGTCGATCACATAGATGTCGCTGACACGGGTGTTGCGCCAGACGCTGGCGATGGTGGCGTTGATGGTGGCGTGGCGAATGGCGTAAAGCAGTCGCAGGCCTTCGCCGTTGAAGGAGGCGCGCTCCTCTTCGGAGACGCCCTCGCGGCGGAAAGCCTGGATGATGGCATCCCTTTCCGTCGGCACGACGGTGGTCATCGTTTCCAGCGCCTGTGCGACTGCGGCGTTCTGCGACAGCTCGGAAATGCTCTGTTCGACGCGCAAAGTATAGGCATCAAGCTGCTTGGACTGGTTGCCTGCAACCGTTTCGAGCCTGATTTCGCTGGCGTCGATCAGTCCCGACTTCCCCATCTCGTAGGACAACAGCCCCACGGAAAGACATGAAACCAGCGTCGCGCCCGTGACGAGCGCTGCGAATTTGGCCTTTATCGACAATGATTTAGCTTTGACAGCAGTCGGATTTACACCCGGCATCCTGTTTCCTCCCCCCAAAAAAACGTGGCTATACCGTGGCAAAAATTGTTTACGGTCGCGTTAAAAGCACTGGGAATTGTACGATTATTTCCCGCATGCCGTGAAAAATAGCCGGCCGCCACTGACGCGTTTCCCGTAATAAAACTGCAATAGAACGGGCGCATATCGAGTGAAGTTCAACGGCTGTTCATGTTCATGCAAGCTTTCCGCGCTCCTTCTCTCGCCAGTATCAATGATGTCTGCGGACTGAATGCGGACGGATATGACGGAGCCAGCGTGAAACCGAGGCCGGATTTCGCCGTTGTCGTGCCCATGCACAATGAGCAAGCGAGTGTGGAAACGCTCGTGGCGGAGATTTTTGCCGCCTGCCAGCCCGTCGGCGCCTTCGAGATCGTGGTGGTGGACGACGCATCTTCGGACGGCACGGTCGATGCGGTGCTTGCGCTTGGCGATCGTTACCCGATGCTGCGGCTGGTCCGCCATGATCGTCAGGGCGGACAGTCTGCGGCGATCCACAGCGGTGTGCAGGCGGCGCGTGCGCCGGTCATCTGCATGCTGGATGGAGACGGGCAGAACCCGCCGGACAATCTGCCGGCTCTTCTCGCGCCGCTTCTCTCCATAAGCGCTCCCAGCCGGCTTGGCCTCGTGGCAGGCCAGCGCGTCGGTCGGCGCGATACGCTTGGGAAACGTCTTTCCTCCCGCTTCGCCAACGGGCTTCGGGCGCGGATATTAAAGGACGGCACGCGCGACACCGGCTGCGGGCTCAAGGCCTTCCGCCGCGACGCCTATCTCGCCTTGCCCTATTTCGATCATCACCACCGCTATTTCCCGGCGCTGTTCAACCGCGACGGCTGGCAGGTTACCCATGTCGACGTCACGCACCGGGCGCGGCTGCACGGAAATTCCCATTACACCAATATCGGCCGCGCGCTTGTCGGCATCCACGATCTGATCGGCGTCGCCTGGCTGCTGCGCCGGCGCAAGCGCTCAAGCTGGGCTGAAACTTTCAAAACGGAGACATTGCCGTGAACGCACCGGCTTTATGGTCCATGCTGCATGTGAACAGCTGGAAGGAATTTCTGTGGGTCTGCACCGGCTTCATGGGCCAGATGCTGTTTACCATGCGTTTTCTGGTTCAATGGATTTCTTCGGAACGGGCGAACCGCTCGGTTATTCCGGTGGCTTTCTGGTATTTTTCCGTTCTCGGCGGTCTGGTGCTGCTTTCCTACGCCATCTGGCGGCGCGATCCGGTCTTCATTCTTGGCCAGGCGTCCGGCCTTTTCATCTATGCCCGAAATCTCTGGTTGATTCATGCAGAACGCCGCCAGCATGCATGAGGCGGCGACCCTGCCTTATGCGCAGGCAGGCGATGAGCGCCGATGGCTGACATTTGCATTCGTGGCGATCGTCCTCGTAACCGCGCTGCGCGTCCTTGGGCTGGCCTTCAACCGCACTGACCTTTTCGTCGATGAGGCGCAATATTGGCTATGGGGCAGGGAGATGGCGCTCGGCGCCTATTCCAAGCCGCCCCTGATCGGCTGGCTCATTCGCGCGGCAACCATTCTGGGCGGCGGTGAGGGCACTTTTCAGGTTCGGCTGGCCGCACCCGTGGTGCATGGTGTGGCGGCGGCGGCCATCCTTGCCCTCGGCCGCATGATCTATGATGTCAGGCTGGCATCCCTGGCCGCCCTTATCTATCTGACCTTGCCGGCCGTAACGCTCGGCAGCCTGCTGATCTCGACCGATACGCCGATGATGCTGTTCATCGTGCTGTCGATGATCTCCGTGCGGAAGCTTGCGCTCGCCCGCCGCGAGGGCAGGGCGGCGTTGGGCTGGAGCATCGCCCTCGGTCTCTGCTTCGGCCTCGGACTGATGTCGAAATATGCGATGATCTATTTTCTGCCCTGCTTCATCGCCGCCGGCTGGCTCTGTGAGGCATGGCGAATCCGGCTGCGTGACGCGATCATTGCTGCACTGGTCTGCGTTGCCGTCATCGCGCCCAATCTGTGGTGGAACGCGGCGCATGATTTCATGACCGCACGCCATACGGCGGATAATGCGAACTGGCATGGCGTCCAGCTGAAGATCGGTTCCGCGCTGGAATTCTTCTTTTCGCAGGCGGGCGTGGTCGGACCGTTCGTTTTCGTCGGCATGATCGTCGCAACAATTCGTGCGAAGAATGCCGAAACCCGGGCGCTGGTCGCTCTTTCGGTGCCGATCGTTCTGCTGATCACCGCGCAGGGTTTGATGTCACGGGCGCTCGCCAACTGGGCGGTCGGGGCCTATGCGGCCGGCGTGCTGCTGGCGGTGCCGGTCCTGGCGTCGCGGCGCTGGCTTACTGTGTCCACGCTTGTGCTCGGCGGCATCGTGGCCGTTGTGCTGCCGCTGATGACCATTGCCGGAACGCAATTGCGCCTGCCGAAAGGTGAACTGGCGATGGCGCGGTATCTAGGTCGCGCCGAGCTGGTGTCGACCGGTCTGTTACGGGCGCGCGAGGCGGGTGCGGACGCCATCGTCGCCACCGACCGTTCGATACTTGCCGAGCTTTTTTATCAGCTTCGGGATGAGAAGCAGCTGATGACGCGCGCACTGCCCGAGACCGGCGTGCCTTCCAGTCACTATGCGCTTCTTTACCCGCTGAAACCCGGCGAGGCGAAAAATCCCCTGTTTCTGGCAAGTGCAAATGGCCTGCCGGCCTGCCTTGCCGGCGAGGCGCCGGTCGCCCGCTGGACCGCCGGGCCGGGCTTCCTCGAGGGCAGGGAAATCGGCCTCTGGCGCCTGCTGCCGCGATGCATGCCGGAGGGTAGCAATGGACAATGATCTTTCGCATATGCGGATCACGATCTGGGTGACATTCGTCACATTGGCGCTCGTCATCCTGTTCGCGACCTTTCCCTCGATCGATCTCAGATTCTCCGCCCTGTTTTTCTCGCCCGTCGAGCAGCCATGGTCCGGCCGTGAGCCGTTTCCCGAATGGTTGCGGGATACGCTGCGCGAAGGAACGGAGCTTGCCACCCTTCTGGCTTTCGTGATCCTTGTAGGTAATCTTCGGCTGGGCACGCTGCAAAGAACCGGCTGGCGGGTGTGGGCCTTCCTGTGCGGGCCGGTGATCCTCTGCGCCGGGCTTCTGGTCAATGGTGTGCTGAAGGCGACCATCGGTCGCGCGCGCCCATTCAGCGTCACCGAATTCGGTGGGCAGCAGCTTTTCACGCCGCCTTTCCAGTACAGTGCGCAATGTTATTCGAACTGCTCGTTTTCTTCCGGCGAAACCGCGCTGATCGCCAGTTTCTTCCTGCCGCTCTGCGTGCTCGTCTGGCCCCGGCTGCAACGGCGCGGACGGTTGGCGATGGGAAGCATCGCTGCCGGTATGATCGTCCTCATGTCCGGCTTGCGCATCGCGGCCGGCGGGCATTTCCTCAGCGATGTGGTGATGTCCATCCTGTTTTCCGCCCTCACGACCCTGTTTCTCTACCGGGCGCTGGTGATCGGACGTCATCGGCATCTGTTTACCGGCGATGCGGTCACAGCCGATACGGTCAGTATCTGGCGTAACGGTCGCCATGCTGTCCTGACCCGGGTTCGGCGCTGGTGGCCGAAAATCAAGGCCGCAGCCTCACGTCTGCAACGGCCGCCGGATGCGGGTGCGGCATCGTCTTAAGGGGAACTTCGGAGTTCGCTTCAATGAGGTGAATGGCGAAGCGCGCCAGACACTCTTGCGTCATCCTCGGACTTGTCTCGAGGATCTGCGACCTATTGATCTTATTCAACGTGACTAGGTCCTCGGCACAGGGCCGAGGATGACGTCGAGGGAACCAGCGATTTCGAGATGGACCGCAGCCTGCCCGGAAATCTAAACCGGGCGGCAATTCGGCAGACCCTAGAATGATTGCCGAGGTTTCCGCAGCTTCTCAGTCGAACAGGCCGGAAACCGACTGTTCCTGTGCGGTGCGGTTGATCGCTTCGCCGAGCAGGCCTGCGGTGCTCACCACGCGGATATTATGCGCGGACTGGACACCGGTGGTCGGCTGGATGCTGTCGGTGATGACGAGTTCGCGCAGCTTCGAGGAGGCCACGCGGGCAACCGCGCCGCCGGAAAGCACGCCGTGGGTGATATAGGCGGTGACGCTGGTGGCGCCCTTTTTCAGCAGCGCCTCAGCGGCGTTGCAGAGCGTGCCGCCGGAATCGACGATGTCGTCGATGAGGATGCAGTCCTTGCCGGAGACATCGCCGATGACGTTCATGACTTCGGATTCGCCCGGACGGTCACGGCGCTTGTCGACGATGGCCAGAAGACAGTCGAGACGCTTGGCGAGGGCACGGGCGCGGACCACGCCGCCAACGTCGGGCGAAACGACCATGACATTGTTGGTGTCGTAATGGTCCTTCACGTCGCGGGCCAGAATGGGCGCTGCGAAGAGGTTGTCGGTGGGGATATCGAAGAAGCCCTGGATCTGGCCGGCATGGAGATCGAGGGTGAGAACGCGGTCGGCGCCGGCTTCGGTGATCAGATTGGCGACGAGCTTGGCGGAAATCGGGGTGCGGGGGCCGGCCTTGCGGTCCTGGCGGGCGTAACCGAAATAGGGAAGCACCGCGGTAATGCGCTTTGCCGATGAGCGGCGCATGGCGTCGATCATGATGAGAAGTTCCATCAGATGATCATTTGCCGGGAAGGAGGTGGACTGGACGATGAAAACGTCTTCGCCGCGCACGTTCTCGCTGATTTCTACGAATATTTCCTGGTCAGCAAACCGCTTTACAGTGGCATTTCCGAGAGGAACGTTAAGATACTTGCAGATCGCTTCGGCAAGGTGCCGGTTCGAATTGCCTGCGAAAACCTTCATTGCGGCCGCCTGTTTCCATGCCATCGCCTTGCATCACGGGGCTCAATCCACCGTAACCAAGCGTCGTTCAAGGGGAGGAACATCCGGCTGAAAAGCCTTTGCCGGATACGCCTTGTTGCCATGCGCGCCTTAATAGCGCTGTTGCTTCCGATTGCAAGAGGACTCCGCGCTTTCGCAATGATTTTCGTGAAATCTCTGTGACTTCTCCCGCCGTTTTCACCTCATCCCTGTTGAGACTGCTTCCATGACGAATAGTCGTTGAGCGTTTTTGCAGCGATATCCTGCATGACCCTGTCGGTCACGGCGGCCCATGGATCGCTGCCTTTTGCCGCCACCGTTTCCTGCCCCTGCAGGCGGTGAAGCCGCACGCCATTGGCGTCCAGAATGTCCCAGACGTAGACGACATTGACCTTGGCGCCATCGGCAAAGGCGGAGAAATATCCCTTCAGGATGTTTTCGGCCGAATTGTCGTTGGAGGCCCGGATGGTCAGCCCCTTCGCCCGCGCTTCGGCCCCGAGCTGGCGCGACAGCGGCGTCACCGCCTGAACCGGCGCTCCGATGATCGGCAGGAAGCGGATGGAGTTTGCGGAAGAGGCGGGCGCAAGCGATGCCGTCTGCTGTGCGGGTGCAGGTTGAGCGGCGGCGGGTGGCTGGGCTGCGGTCTGGTTCTGGCGAAGCGGCTCGCCGTACTGGCTGCCGTTGGACAGCGCCTGTGCCTGCGCCTGCAACGAATTTTGCGGTGCATAGGCGGGAACGGATGTTGCGGTTGCCGGAGCGCCCGTGGGGGCGCGGTCGGCGGCGGCGGCCATCTGGTCGAGATCGCCCTGGGTCACGGGTGTCGATTGCGAGGCATTGTGGCCGACATCCACCTGCGGTGTCAGCGCTTCCGTCGTGTTGCAGCCTGACAGGGCCAGCATCATCGCTGGAACAATGATGGCCGGAAAAAGGGGGGTGAACCCCGTCCGGCTCATGCGATTTTCCCTCTCATGTTCCGCTCCTTCTTGCCCAAGGTGGCGCAATGTAAGGGCGGTTTTCCCGCTCTGTCAAACCCGGCGGCGATTTAAGCTGTGAGAAGATCGAGGTTGTGGCGCGAGAGCGGCTCCGGCGCGCCCTCCGTGGTCAGATAGGTCTGGCCGAGCGTCATGGCCGTGCCGGAATCGGAATCCATCACGATCATATGCACGAAGAGCGTCATGTCGGCGGTGATCTCCTGTGGATTGCCGGCGTGGAACATCTGATGCTCCATCCAGGACGGCGAGAAGCGTGCGCCCAGCGAATAACCGCAGGAGTTCAGCCGGTGGCGAGTCAAGCCGCGTTCGTCCATCACGCGGGCATGCACGTCGAAGACATCGCCGAAGGTCTTGCCCGGCCGCAGCACCTCTTCGATGGCGGTGAGGTTTTGCAGGCAGGCGCTGTAAAGCTCCTTCTGGCGGAAGTCCTGTTCGCCGATCACCACCGTGCGCATCATGGCGGCATGGTAGTGGGCGCTGACACCCGCCCATTCCAGCGTCAGCTGATCCTTGGCGTCGAGCCTGCGGCGGCCGGCCTTGTAACGGCACAGCAGCGCATCCGCGCCGGAACCGACGATGAATTCATTGGCGGGGTAATCGCCGCCGCCGGCCAGAACCGCTCCCTGCATTGCCGCGAGAATTGCGGCCTCGTCCGCGCCGGGCCTGATGAGCGGCAACGCTGCGTCCAGCGCCGCATCGGCCAGTTGGCCCGCCTTGCGCGCATAGGCGATCTCGGCCGGGCTTTTGACGAGCCGCAGGGTGCTGACCAGATAGGAAGCGTCGCTCATCTGGCAGAAGCTGGCGAGCTGATTGTCCAGCAGGCGGGCGACGCGGCCGGTCATGCCGTGCGTGTCGTATTCGACGCCGATCTTTGCGCCCAGCAGGTCGAGATCGCTCAGCAGGTTCTTGAGATCGAGCGTCGGGTCGGCATTGGGCCGGTCGACCCAGATCAGGATATTCTCGATGATGGAGGTATTGCGGGCCTGGCGCAGATCCGCCGAGCGGGTCAGAAGCGTCATGGAGCCGTCCGATTTGACCACCAGCGTCTGGAAGAAGCAGTAGCCGAACGTGTCATAGCCGGTCAGCCAATACATGCTTTCCTGCGCGAAAAGCAGAAGGGCGTCCAGCTTCTCCTCGGCCATTTTCGCGAGCAGACGCTCGCGACGGGCATCGAATTCCGAAAGCTCGAAATGCAGGGCCATGTCAGTCCTCCAGAATTGCGATTGCGGAAATCTGCCGGCCATAATCGGGTTCGGCGCGGTGGGTGGTGCGGCGGTAGGAATAGAAGCGATGTTCGTCGGGATAGGTGCAGAGGCCGAGATTTTCCGCCTTCACACCGGCTTTCGTCAGCCGGTCGATGGTGAATTGCTTGAGGTCGAACAATGCGTGACCTTGCCTTTCCGTCCCGGCGAAATAATCCGCATAGGCCGGATCGATATCGGTGAAACGCGCCACATATTCCGGACCGACCTCATAATTGTTCTGGCTGATCGAAGGGCCGAGCGAGGCGGCGATGCGCTCCCGGCTGGCGCCGAGCGTCGTCATGGTCTCGATGGTGTTTTCGAGCACGCCGAACAGCGCCCCTTTCCAGCCGGCATGGGCCGCACCCACGACGCCCGCTTCCGCATCGGCAAACAGGATCGGGCCGCAATCGGCGCTCAGCACGCCAAGCACGAAACCCGGTGTCGCGGTTACCATGGCGTCGGCCTGCGGGCGGCTGCCGTCATAGGTTTCATCGACCACGAGAACATCGGGGGAATGGATCTGGTGCACGGTGGCGAGGCGCTCCGCCGACAGGCCGAACCATTGCGTTACGCGCCGACGGTTTTCCTGCACCCGTTCCGGTTCGTCATGCGAGCCGAGGCCGACATTGAGGCCCTGATAAAGCCCTTCCGACACGCCGCCCTGCCGGGTGAAAAAACCGTGGCGGATACGGTTTTTGCTGTAATCGGCGAGCAGGGGACTCTGGATGGGGAGCGGCAGCGTTGCGTTCTGCATGGTGCGGGAGTTCCTTGGAGAATATCGCTGTTGGCCAGTGAGGTGCGGTTAAGCGAGATGTTTCCGGTTGCCGCGGCGTTGCGCGGCGTGTGTGATGCAGTGTGCCTGCTTCGTGTGTCGCGGCGATGTTGGCCCAGAGGTGATTGCGCTGTCAATCCACCGCGCGAAACGGCAGGAGATGAAGCGCGGGACTTGAAACGGCGATGACCTTGAAAAGTTCCCCCATCTTGCCGGCGCCTTCGCCGGCAAGGCGGTTGACCGCTTCGGCGATTTCCAGCGTCTGGTCGGGCGTGGCCTTGGCGGCAAGTGCGGCCGCACGCTCCTTGAGACCGAGGCCATAGAGAAAGTCGCCCTGTCTCAGGGTGCCGTTGACGTGTACGCCGGTTGCTTCGGCCGTTTTTACGAGGCTTTCGAAATCGACATGGCTGGTGAGATCGGCTTCGCCGGGATGCGCAAGCGCCGGATCGAAGGCATGGTTGCGCATGGCCTGCAACGTATCGCCATAACCGGCGACCAGATGGCCGTAATCGATGGCGAGCGCCGTGCCGCCATGGACGGAGAGGCGCTGGCAGATCGCGGTCATCACGGCTTCGCGGGCAGGCGAAATCTCGAATATGGTGCCAATCGGCTGCCGTTCCGGCTGCGGCGGCAGCAAAGCCGGATCTATGCCGGCAAGCCCGGTCGAGAACACAAGTTCGTCATTGGCATCGAGGCTGACGACCCGTTCGCGAAAACCCTGCGGCGTCTTTATGAATTGCCGGATCGGAATGGCGTCGAAAAGTTCGTTGGCGACGAGGAGCAGGAAACCTTCCGGTACGTCGTCGAAACTGTCGTGCCAGGTCAGCCTGTCCGCATGTGCGGCCAGCGTTTCCTTCTGGATGGCGGAAAGGCGGGGGCTGGTTTCCACCAGATGCACTTGCATCGTCTCGTAAAGCGGCGGTGCGATGCGGCGGATGACGCGCAGCATGTCCGACATCATGGTGCCGCGGCCGGGGCCGATTTCCACCAATTGCGTTTCCATGGGGGCGCCGTGCCTCTGCCAGGCATGGACTACGAAAACGCCGAGCATTTCGCCGAAAAGCTGGCTGACTTCAGGTGCGGTGATGAAATCGCCCGAACGGCCGAAGGGCTCGCGGCTCCTGTAATAACCGTGCTCTGGGTCAGCGAGGCAGAGCGAGAAGAAGTCGGTAACGCTAAGCGGACCGTTGAGCCGGATAAGTGATTTGATGCGTTGCGCGAGCGGTGTCGTCATGGCGGGTCATACCGTTCAGGCGCTTTTTGCCGCGCTGCGCGCCCGCAGAACCGCCCAGAGGCCGAGAGCGAACATGGGGGTGGAGAGTACCATGCCCATGGTCAGCCAGTTGCCGGCGAGATAACCGATCTGCGCGTCCGGCTCGCGGAAGAATTCCACGAAGATGCGCGACAGCGCGTAACCGCAGACGAAGATGCCGGTGACGACGCCGGGCGTCTTCAGCGCCCTGAAGGCATAGATGGCGATTGCAAGAACGATGACGAGCACAAGGCCTTCGAGACCCGCTTCATAAAGCTGGCTCGGGTGTCGCGCGAAGGGGCCGCCGGTCGGGAAGACGACCGCCCATGGCACGTCGGCGATGCGCCCCCACAATTCGCCATTGATGAAATTGGCGATGCGTCCGAACAGCAGGCCGATGGGTGCCACGGCCGCGACGACGTCGAACATGCTCCAGACCGGAATGCCGTTCTTGCGGGCGAAGAGGATCATGGCGACGGTGGTGCCGATCAGGCCGCCATGGAACGACATGCCGCCATTCCATATCTCGATTGCCCTGATGGGATTGGCGGCAACCGCGGCGAGATCGTAAAACAGGATGTAGCCTATGCGCCCGCCGAGCACGATGCCGCCGGCTGCCCAAAGAATGAAATCGTCAAGATGCTGCGCCGAGATCGGCGACGTCTCGTTCGGCCACAGGCGATCCGTGCGGGCGAGGCGGCGGGCGTAAAACCAGCCGAGCATGATGCCCGCGACATAGGCGATGCCGTACCAGTGGATCGAGAGCGGGCCGAGGGACAGCGCCACCGGATCGATATTGGGGAAGGGCATGATGGCGAGTTGGGTGGGAGCGGCTAACAATCCGTATATTCCGTCATCGTTGTGGGGCGGACAACGGAACGAGCCATTGCCTGAAGGGGCCGGGCGATGATGCTCACCGGTCTCCCTGACGCCAAGGAAAATGGCGATTGCGATGGCGGCGGTCAAGGTGATTCTTCAAGCTCCGGTTCAAGATACCGTAGGCCATGCAAGCTCTTGCGATTTTTCGATTTCGCTTGCAAGGCGGCGATGGAGTGCCTACCTGAAGGCTAGCAACAGCGGGCAAGACGATGCCCCTGAACCGACGAAGGATGAGCGCCATGAGCACGACAGGCACCAACCGTTTTCTGGATGAATTCGCCAAGCTGATGACCGATGCGGCCGGCGCAGCGCAGGGTGTGCGCAAGGAAGCCGAAGCCGCTTTTCATGCGCAGGCGGATCGCTGGCTGAACAGTCTGGACGTCGTCCGGCGCGAGGAATTCGATGCCGTTCGCGAAATGGCCATTCAGGCGCGTGATGAAAACGACGCGCTGCGCGCCCGTATCGAGGCTCTGGAAGCGAAGCTTTCCGCCGCCAAAGACTGATTTTTTAACGCTTTTTTTCGATGGGTCCCGGATCGCTTGCGATTCCGGGGCTTTTTGTTTTCGGCCCATTCCGCCCGAAATGACTCCCGGTTGTTAAAAACGTCTCTCCGGCACGAATTTTTTGGGGCCTGTGGACACTTCCAAAAAACGCAATCGGCAGAGTCGCTTATGTATCTCACCTGAGGTGATGGGGGAGGAGATATCCACTGTTCAAAAAGCAAAAATGGCGGGGAAGGGGTGGCAGCAGGACTCGGCCATTATACACTGATTTTAAATGATGATTCGAAAAGACCTGGTAAGCTCCAGACAGGGTGAATGCGTAATTCTGGTGGTGTCGGGCAATCGTCTCAAATGTTTATCCCGGTTTGTATGTGCGTTTTGTGCCCGGCGTTCAAAACAGGACATTCCTACCGGCTGAGAAGGTGCCGCATGAGTCTGATAGAATTTGAAATTGAGCGTCAGTCCAATCCCGTGGACATGATCGAGATCGTCGCCGCCTCGAACGACTGGTCGTTCGAACGTTCAGGCGAAGATGAGATCGCCATGACTGTCGCCGGTCACTGGGCCGACTATCACGTCTCCTTTTCATGGATGGAAGAGTTCGAGGCGCTACATCTTGCCTGCGCCTTCGACATCAAGGTGCCGGACCAGCGCGTCAACGAAGTCATTCGTCTGCTCTCTCAGGTCAACGGTCAGGTGCTGATGGGGCATTTCGATCTGTGGCGGCAGGAAGATGTGGTGATCTTCCGCCAGTCCCTGCTTCTGGCGGGCGGCGCCGAACCGAACAACCAGCAGGTGGAAGTGCTGCTTTCCAGCGCTCTGGAGGCCTGCGAACAATATTATCAGGCATTCCAGTTCGTCGTCTGGTCGGGGCTGGATGCGAAAAGTGCAATCGAAGCGGTCATGTTCGAGACCGTCGGAGAAGCGTAAGATGGTATATAAGGCTTCCGGGCCGCTCGTCCTGGTGGGCGCCGGCAACATGGGCGGCGCCCTGCTTTCAGGCTGGCTGAAAAAGGGTGTGCCAGGATCGCAGGTCATCGTCATCGATCCGCGCCCTTCCGACGCCATGCGGACGACGATTGCGGAAGCCGGAGCCACCCATAGCGAAAGCGTGCCCGAGGGCGTCAAGGCCGGTATTCTTTTCGTGGCGGTGAAGCCGCAGATGATGGAAGCCGTGCTGCCCTCACTGAAACCCCTGCTGGGCCCGCATACGGTCGTCGTTTCGATTGCGGCGGGCACCACCATCGGCACGTTCGTTTCGCATTTCGGCAAGGTTGCCGCCGTGCGGGCCATGCCCAACACACCGGCCATGGTCGGCCGTGGCGTCACGGGTGCCTATGCCAACGAGCTGGTGACGCCGGAGCTTAAAACGGTGGTGGACGGGCTGCTGAAAGTCAGCGGCCCGGTCGAATGGGTGGATGCCGAAAGCGATATCGACGCGGTGACCGCGGTTTCGGGAAGCGGCCCGGCCTATGTCTTCTATCTGGTGGAATGCATGGCCGAAGCCGGCCGCAAGGCCGGTCTGCCGGCGGATGTGGCCATGCGTCTGGCGCGCGAAACCGTGGCCGGCGCCGGCGAGCTGCTGCATCAGTCCTCCGACGAGGCGGCGCGCCTGCGCCAGAATGTCACCTCGCCGGGCGGCACCACGGCTGCGGCGCTATCCGTGCTGATGGCCGAAGACGGCATGCAACCGCTGTTCGACAGGGCGGTCGCTGCCGCAAAAAACCGCGCCGAAGAGCTGGCGGGCTGAAGGGGCGGGCCATGAGCGGTGAAATTTCCTATGCCGATTTCGAGAAGGTCGATATCCGTGTCGGCACCATCATCGAAGCGGAGCCTTTTCCCGAAGCGCGCAAGCCCGCTTTCAAGGTGAAGATCGATTTCGGGCCGGAGATCGGCGTCAAGAAATCCTCGGCGCAGATCACGGTGCATTATACGCTGGAAAGCCTTGTCGGCCGGCAGGTTCTGGGCGTGGTGAATTTTCCGCCGCGCCAGATCGGCCCTTTCCGGTCCGAGGTCCTGACGCTCGGTTTTGCCGATGCCAATGGCGATATCGTGCTTGCCGCCGTCGAGCGGCCGGTGCCGAACGGCGAGAAAATGTGCTGATAGAACTGACGGCTCAGTGCCGAGGTGACGGAAACAGCAAGTCCGTGTCACACTTTTCGCTCCGGTGCTCTAGAGCATTTCCAGGAAAAGTGGAGCCCGGTTTTCCGTCCGGAAATGCGCCGAAACAAGGAGTTAGAGTGTTTTCGCGATTCGAAGAAAAGCGAAAAAACTCTAAGCCGGAATTTTGACGATTACCCGCAATCCGCCCATCGGGCTTTCATCGAGCGTCACATCGCCGCCGTGGCTGCGGGCGATATCGCGGACGATGGAAAGGCCAAGGCCGGTGCCCGAAGCATTGAGGTTACGCGCCTCGTCCAGCCGGAAGAACGGCTTGAACACATCCTCGCGTGAGTTCTCCGGAATGCCCGGCCCGTCATCGTCAAAGGTCATGATGATGGAACGCGGCGCCTTGCGGATATCGATGTGGAGATTGCCGGCGTAGCGCCGTGCATTTTCGGCCAGATTGGCGACGAGCCGGGACAGCGCATTCGGCCGCGCGATGATCCGCTCGATATTATAAAGCTCGTAGCTGAATTTCTTGCCGTGCAGCTCGAAATCATGGCCGATTTTTTCGAGAAGGGCTGGAAGCTCCAGCGTGCCGACATCCTCTTCGACATCGGTACGGGCGAAGGTCAGATAGGCCTCGAGCATCGACTGCATGTCCTCGACATCCTTGTCGAGCCCCTCGAGGTCGGGATTGTCACCCGCGAGCGCCAGTTGCAGCTTGAAACGGGTGAGGATGGTGCGCAGGTCGTGGCTAACGCCGTTCAGCATGGCGGTACGCTGTTCCATCTGCCGCTCGATACGCTCGCGCATCAGGATGAAGGCGAGGCCGGCGCGCCGCACCTCATCCGCACCGCGGGGGGAATAGCCGCTGATCTTCTGGCCCTTGCCGAAGTTTTCCGCCGCCTTGGCGAGCGCTTCGATGGGTTTGATCTGCCCGCGCAGGAAAAGGATGGAGATGGCGATCAGCACCAGCGATGCCCCGACCATCCAGACAAGGAAGATATGGGTGTTGGAGGCATAGGCCGAACTGCGGCGGGTGAAGACGCGCAGGGTCTTGTCTTCCAGCTGGATGCGGATTTCCACCAGTGAGCCATTGCCATAGGTATCGATCCAGAACGGCCTGCCGATCTGCTGCGTCAGCTGATCCGCGAGGATCCTGTCGAGGATCGAAAACAGCGGCTCCGGTCTCGGGGCCGGCAGGTCTGTCTTCGGTTCGATATAGACGCTGAGATCCAGCTTGTCGCGGGCGATGCGGATGACGCGTTGATAGTCGTCTTCCTCCGGGTCCGTCTGCAGAAGCTCGATGATCGCGGCGATATCGCGTGTTACGGCGGCGGAGAGGCGTTCCGTCACGAGCTGCCAGTGGCGTTCCATGAAGACGGCCGCGACCACGCCCTGAAGCAGGATCATGGGCAGGATGATGATAAGCAGCGAACGGGTGTAGAGGCCGGTTGGCAGCCAGTGGCGCAGCCATCTGCCCGACATGCGCCAGGCCTTGGCCGCGCCGCTGTTTCTGACTGTGCTGAGAAAATCGAGGCTCGCCATGGCCGTGCGTTCGCCCTTCGTTGGGTGCTCGTCAGTCCACGCTCAGGCGGTAACCGATGCCGCGCACCGTTTGCAGATAGACAGGATTGGCAGGGTCGTCCTCGATCTTGCGGCGAAGACGGTTGATCTGCACGTCGATGGTTCTTTCGCCCACTTCCGATTCCGCTTCCACCAGCTCGTGGCGGGGAATGGTATCGCCGGCGCGCAGCGCAAAAAGCAGCATGATCTCCTGCTCGCGATCCGTCAGGCGGATCGTTTCGGGACCGCGCCGCAATTCCTTTTTGGGGATGGAGAAGCTGTAGGGGCCGAACATGATCTGTTCGATCTTGGGCGTATCGGGCGAGGTATTGCGCCGCAGGATATTGTTGATGCGAAGGACGAGCTCGCGCGGGTCGAAAGGTTTGGCGAGATAATCGTCCGCTCCCGCTTCCAGCCCGGCGATGCGCGAATCCGCTTCCGACCGGGCGGTCAGAAGGATGACCGGCACGGATTTGTCCTCGTTCAGCGAGCGGGTCAGCGAAAGTCCGTTTTCGCCCGGCATCATCACGTCGAGGATGAGCAGATCGAAGCGGATGCCCACCATTTTGCGCCGGGCTTCGGCGGCATCGGCCGCCACGGAGATACGATAGCCCTTGTCGCCCAGAAAGCGCTGCAGGAGATCGCGAATGCGGGCATCGTCGTCGACGATCAGGAGATGGGCCGCATCGTCATCCGCCGGCGGACGTTTTGTCGGTGCTGTCGCCATCGTCACTCGTCCTCCACGGTTGTCGTCGTCGTCGGGCTGCGCATCTGCGCCAGGAACTTGCGCACGCAGGCGCGGGCGTCCGGCCCGAGGCCTTCCAGCGCGCGGTCGATGCGGCGCGATTGCGGCTCGCTCAGCGCCAGCGCCAGTTCGCGACCCGTCAGCGTTGGGTAGAGCCTGCGCTGGCGGCGATCTTCCGGGCCCGCCATCTGGCGGATGTAACCGTCGTCGATCAATTGCTTCAGCACACGGGCAAGGCTCTGCTTGGTAATCTGCAGCGTATCGAGCAGATCCGCCACCGTCATACCCGGCTGCCGGCTGACGAAATAGACTACTCGGTGATGCGCCCGCCCATATTCCAGTTTCGACAGAATGACATCGGGATCTGAGACGAAATCGCGATAGGCGAAGAACAGCGCCTCGATCGTGTCGAAGTCGATCTTGCCGTCGTCAACCTTCGGGAGTGCCGGTGTCTGCCTGGCGGCGGCGGTTTTGAGCGATTGCGGTGGCACTGCGGTTCCTTCATATTCTGCGGCTGTCTGATCATAGGCTGACAGGCGTCGATGCGCCAATATTCTGTAAACATAGCCGAAAATGCGTCCGCTCGGGAGAATGCCGCGATCATTTTCTGTTGCGGTGGATAATATGGCGCGGGTGCGGGTGCAACTGGAATCCTGAGTGACCTTTACCGGAAATAGAAAAGAGCGCGGAAACTCCGCGCTCTTTATCCGTCTCTTGATGTCCGCCGTGCGTTTACTGATAGACGTAGACGATCCGTCGCGTCGAAGGTTCGACCAGAACCGGCACGTCGTTCACCTGGACATAACGATATTGATAGTCCGGAATTTCAACGAGACGTGTATCCGACGGCAACACGCTACCGACGGCTATATCGCCGTCATAGGTGACGGTGTCTGCGGGATGTTCGTCAATATAGGTCATCACCGATTGCGGTGGATCGACTTCGCCGACGCGGCCGAGGTTCGGATCGCCGGGATTGGGTTCTGCCTGCACGCTCGAGGTTGTTTCATAGGTCACGACCGGCACGCTGAGTTCCGAGCGGCGCTGCTCGAGGATGACCGGCGAGCCCTCATACATGACGTTCAGATAATCGGCATGGGCCCAGCCGCGCAGGCCGTTGACTTCGATCCGGCACCAGCTGCTGCCTTCCATGCAGCCATCCAGAACCGCATTGCTGCCGCGGGTGGCCAGTCCCACTTCGGGATAGTCTTCACCGGGGCCTGAGCGAACGGAAATATCCGATGCGGTGGTGGCGACCATGGCGGCGTTCGCGAAACCGGCCATCAAGGCGAAGGCGCCGCCAGCCATGAGCATTTTAAGCGTCTTGTCCATGTGTCTCACTCCTTTCAAGACTGGAGCTAGAACGTCGCAACCATCGGGGCGTTCCACATTTTTTGCCGGCAATTCCCGCCATCCGCCGAAGATTTATTGCTATCTCACTGTTTCCATGGTGGTTTTTAGACTGGTCCAGCCACTGAAAGCCGGCGTCTTTTCCGCCGCCATTGTGCCGCCACCGGTCGCGGGCTATAGGAGGCAGGAGCTTTCAGACAGGAGACACAGGATATGGGAAAATTGCAGGCGGGCATTATTCCGGTCACGCCATTCGAGCAGAATTGCACCATCCTGTTCGATCAGGATACCAAGGAGGGCGTCGTCGTCGATCCCGGTGGGGATGTGGACGTCATTCTCCAGGTCGTGTCTGAAAACGGCATCGCGCTGAAAGAAATCTGGCTGACGCACGGGCATCTCGATCATGCCGGTGGCGCGGATGAACTGCGTGAAAAGCTGTCGCTGCCGGTCATCGGGCCGCATGAGGACGACCGGCCCTTGCTCGAAAGAGTTGAGGCGCAGGCAGAAAAATACGGCATTAGCGGTCTTCGGAACGTCGCGCCCGACAAATGGCTGAAGGACGGCGACAGGGTATCCTTCGGGGATCATGTCTTCGAGGTGTATCATTGCCCGGGCCATGCGCCCGGCCACGTCATATATTACAACCGCGACCAGAACTTCGCCCATGTCGGCGACGTGCTGTTTTCGGGATCGGTGGGGCGCACGGACCTGCCGGGCGGAAACCACGAGCAATTGATGGCCTCCATCCGCGACAAGCTTTTGCCGCTGGGTGACGATGTCGGTTTCATCTGCGGCCATGGCCCGGGTGGACGGCTGGGTGAGGAACGGCTCACCAACCCCTATCTCAAGGGGCTCTGAGTGCCGGCCCATTAGAGTTTTCCACTTTTCCTGGAAATGCTCTAAGGCCTGCAGGACGCACAAAAAAACCCGGCATTCCTGCCGGGCTTCAACTAGAAAAGAAAGCCGTTTTAGGGTCAGCCAGCAATCTGCAGATTGACTGCCTTCGGCCCCTTGCCGCGACGATCCGGTTCCGTGTCGAAGCTCACTTTCTGATTTTCTGAAAGTCCGGACAGGCCAGAAGCCTGTACGGCAGAGATGTGAACAAAGATATCAGCGCCACCATTGTCTGGCTTGATGAAGCCGAAGCCTTTGTCTGTATTGAAGAATTTTACGGTGCCAGTTTCGGCCATGCATCAGGTCCTTTTCGCTCTGCCCGCGTTCAGCTACAGGCAGCATTACAGTTTTGCCCCGCGTGGGCGTTGGCAGGCAGTTTTTGACTATTGAGAAAATGGACCTTCGCAGCGGGAAGTAATGGCGTTCTCATCCAACGTTTTTCGTCCCACCGCCCGAGGTTTATAGCGTCCCCAGTGCGCAAAATTATAGGCCTTCCCATGCTCGCAAATTGCCCGAACCGCGGTAGAGTGATGCGTTTATCGAAAATTGGCAAGCAAAAGTTTTCACGGGCTTTTTGTCAGATAAAAAACCTGCGGTAGAATAACATCGCGCAATCGCATATTTTTTCCGCAGAAGCGACAATTGATGAAATAATTGCCGTTTGCCGCAGGATTTCACGGCAAAATTTGAATGCCCTATCTGGATTTATGGCGGAACGAGAAAAATAAGTTCTTTTTGCGTCAGGCCGCTCCAGCCATGGATTTTTGCCGTTTGCGCGTCAATTCCGGCACCAGTTCCACGATCAGGATCGCGACGAATATGATCAGGCAGCCGATATAGCCGGCGCTTGAAATGGTTTCCTTCAGGAACACCGAAGCCAGCAAAGCGCCGAAAAGCGCTTCCGAAGACAGGAATATCGCGGCCTGCGGGGCGGTGGTGTAACGCTGGCCGATGACCTGCAGCACGAAGGCGAGGCCGGAGGAGACGAGGCCGACATAGAGGATTTCCGCCAGCGACGCCTCGATGGAGGCCATGCTGATCGGTTCGAACACAACGCCGATCATGCAACTAAGAAGGGAGCAAACGGCGAACTGGGTGCAGGAAAGCGCCAGCGGCCTTCCGCTTTCAGAGACGAAGCGCCCGGCCAGCGTGATCTGGATCGCCCAGAAGAAGGCGCAGATGATGCTGAGAATATCGCCCGTGGTCAGTGCCTCGAATGCGCCGCCGGAGAGCAGGAATATGCCGCCCAGCATCATCAGCGCGCATGGCCAGACGATCCAGTGGGGGTGACGGCGGTAAAGCACGACGGCGATCACGGGTACGAAGATGACGTAAAGCCCGGTCAGGAAGCTGGAATTGGTGACGGTCGTGGTCAGGAGCCCGACCTGCTGGGTGGTGGCGCCGCCGAACAGGGCCAGACCCACGAGGATGAAGCTGCCGATTTCGCGCCGGCGCGGCGGCGATTTCAGCGACCTTGTTTCCATGAGCGCGAAGGGCAGCACGGCGATGGCGGCGATGGCGAAACGCAGGCCGACGAACCAGAACGGGCCGATAGAGGCCATGGCGGAGGATTGCGCGACGAAGCCGCCTCCCCAGATTGCTGCGGCGAGCAGAAGCAGCATATTGGCCTGAATACGCGTCATTGTTGGCACCAGCACGGCAGGGCCGGAAGATCATTCAGTCGCGGCCGTGGCAATTCGGGGATTTTTGAAATATCGATCCGCGATGCGGATGACTGTTTCCGGGTGCTTTAGCAGCAACCTGCCGATGCCGCAAGTCGAGGGAAGGGCCGCTTATTTGTAGCGGCGGGCCTCGTCCTTCAGGCTGCGCCGGGTGAGCGTCAGGCCGCCAATGCCGAGGCCGATGAAGGCCGCGGCCGAAAGGACGATGAGCAGGATGTGGGGACCCGCTTTCGTCGTCGTCGCCACCTGCGGGATGGCGGAAGTATGCAGGGTATCGATCGCCTGGGCAGCCGCATTGGCCGAGGTTGCTATGCCGGCGGCCATGGTGACGATGACAAGAAAAGCCGCAACGGCCATCCAGAGGGAAAACAGCGTTCTCTGCGCCCTTAACCTTTCAACGGAAGTCCGATCGTTGGTAAACATGGCTGTCGCCTCTTGTCCCTGTTCTTAAAGGATAAAAGAGGCTTCGAAATGGACGGCTTGGAGACCGAATTCTGGCGTTCCGCGGCATTTATTGCGGCAATATTGTGGCAAAGCCGGTCAGGAGAGCCGTTTGGCCGGATTTGGCGTCAGAGGCCGCGTTTTCCGAAGGTCCGGGTCTGGCGCAGCGGGTGCGGATCGGCGGGGCGTTCTTCCCGGAAAAATGCCGGTGGCGCAGGGCCTCTTTCCGCCCTTGATGGGGCAAAATATTCACTGCCGAGTTCCGGGAAACGTGTGTCGAAACTGGTCGGGGCAAGCTCGGGCTTTGCCAGCACGTAACCCTGCATCAACAGGACGCCGAGTTCCTCGCACAGATCGACCTGCCATGCGGCTTCCAGTCCTTCGAAGACCGGCTCTATGCCATCGGCGCGAAACTGGCTGACGATGACGCGCAGAAGGGCAGCACCCGCCGAATTCTGCATGAAATCGCGCACCCAGCCGGCTTCGAATTTCACATAGTCCGGCTTGATGAGCTTCACCCGGTCGATGTCGGAATCGCCGGCGCCATAGTCATCGAGCGCCACGCGAAAACCGATATCGTGCATGTGGTAGGCGAAGTCGGCGACCATCTGCGTGTCGGAGGCTTTTTTCTCGGAGATTTCGCAGACGATGCGATCCGCCGTCATGCCGGCCTCGTGGGCGGCAAGACGCATGCGCTCCACTTCCTGGCGCATCTTGGCCGGGGTCTGGAACAGGCCCGGATGGAAGTTGACGAAGATGCGGGCGCGGGACCGGTTGAGCCTGCCGGTGTTGAGAATGTGGATCGTGCGCAGGATGCTGTCGATATTTTCGATATCTTCCGGCGCGACCAGCGAGAAGAATTCGCCCGGCGTCACCGGCTCGCCATTGCGATGGGGACGCACCAGACCCTCGAAGGAATCGATGTCGAGAATACCGCTCGCCGTGCGGCGGAAAATGGGCTGCAGGGCCGATTTCAGGTTGAAGGTGCTATAGGCCGTGGACCATGTGCCATCGACCTCGCGGACAAGACTGGAAAAGATGCTTTTGAGCGCCATTTTTCAACCAGCTATAGAGACACGACCTCTAGGCTCGCGAATGTAGCGTATCAAGCGTTACTTCCGGGTTAAGGAAGGTTTAAATTCTGCGATGCAGCACATAAGCCGGCTTTTGACCTTGAAAGAAGGCCTGTCTTTCGACATAGAAAATGCCGCAGATGACAAGTTTTCCAACCTCTGCTGATGTCAACCCCAATAGGACCGATTAAAAATGGCCTTCCTTGCCGACATTCTCTCCCGCGTAAAGCCATCCGCCACCATCGCCGTTACCCAGAAAGCCCGTGAGCTGAAAGCGAAGGGCCGCGATGTGATCAGCCTTGGCGCCGGCGAGCCGGATTTCGATACGCCCGAAAATATCAAGGAAGCGGCCATCGACGCCATCAAGCGCGGCGAAACGAAATACACGCCGGTTTCGGGTATTCCGGAACTGCGCAAGGCGATTGCCGACAAGTTCAAGCGTGAAAACGGCCTGGACTACAAGCCGGAGCAGACGATTGTCGGCACGGGCGGCAAGCAGATTCTTTTCAACGCCTTCATGGCCACGCTGAACCCCGGCGATGAAGTCATCATTCCGGCGCCCTACTGGGTCAGCTATCCGGAAATGGTGGCGATCTGCGGCGGTACGCCGGTTTTCGTCGACGCCACGCTGGAAGACAATTTCAAGCTGAAGCCGGAAGCGCTGGAAAAGGCGATCACGCCGAAGACCAAGTGGTTCGTGTTCAACTCGCCGTCCAACCCGTCGGGCGCCGCCTATTCGCATGACGAGCTGAAGGCGCTAACCGACGTGCTCGTCAAGCATCCGCATGTCTGGGTGCTGACGGACGACATGTATGAGCACCTGACCTATGGCGATTTCAAATTTGTCACGCCGGTTGAAGTCGAGCCTTCGCTCTATGACCGCACGCTGACGATGAACGGCGTCTCCAAGGCCTATGCCATGACCGGCTGGCGTATCGGTTACGCTGCTGGCCCGCTGCCGCTGATCAAGGCCATGGACATGATCCAGGGCCAGCAGACCTCGGGCGCAAGCTCGATTGCGCAATGGGCCGCCGTCGAAGCCTTGAACGGCACGCAGGATTTCATTCCGGCCAACAAGAAAATCTTCGAAGGCCGCCGCGATCTCGTCGTTTCCATGCTCAACCAGGCAAAGGGCATCAGCTGCCCGGCTCCGGAAGGCGCATTCTACGTTTATCCTTCCTGCGCCGGCCTGATCGGCAAGACCGCACCGTCGGGCAAGGTCATCGAGACGGATACGGATTTCGTTTCCGAGCTTCTGGAAGCCGAAGGCGTCGCCGTCGTGCAGGGATCGGCTTTTGGCCTCGGCCCGAACTTCCGCATTTCCTACGCCACGTCGGAGGCGCTGCTGGAAGAGGCCTGCAAGCGCATCCAGCGCTTCTGCGCCGATTGCCGCTGATCGGTTGTGATCTCAAATGAAGAAGCCCGGCAGCGATGCCGGGCTTTTTTCGTTTTGGTCAAAGCCCCAGAAACAGCAGCATGATGAAGGTGGCGAAGAGAATGAAATGCGTCATTCCTTCGATCGCGTTGGTCTCGCCGTCATTGAGATTGATGGCCGCGGCGATGAGGGTGATGAAAACCATGACGGTCTGAACCGGCGTCATCGCCATGATGAAAGGCTGGCCGGTATAAAGCGCTATACCCTCCATGACGGGCACGGTCAGGATGACCGTCGACAGCGACGCGCCCATGGCGATATTGACCACGGCCTGCATGCGGTTTCGCAAGGCGGACCGAAGCGCGGTGAGGATTTCCGGTGATGCCGAGATGGTCGCCACCACCACCGCCATCAGCGCCTGCGGCGCGCTGGTGCCCTCGAGGCTTTCGCTTAAGAAGGCCGACATGAATTCCGCCAGCACACCGATCAGCACCACGCCAGTGATGATGAGGCCGATGGAGAGCGATACGCTGCCTTCGTCCTCCTCTTCCGCATGGCCGTCCGATGCCTGCCCGGCCGGATGCGCCTTGCGGGGATAGGCGTAGCTGAAGAAATAGCTGTGCGGGCCGACCTGCATTTTGAGGAACAGGGCATAAAGCGCGATCATCGCGACGATGGTGAAGGCGGAGTAGACATGCCAGCTTTCATTGGGGATGAATTCCGGCACGATCATCGAAATACCCATGGCGGTGAGGATCATCACGCCATAGGTCTTGCCGGAATCGTCATTATAGGGCTGCTCGCCGTGGCGAAGACCGCCGAGCAGCGCCGCGAGACCGAGAATGCCATTGATGTCGATCATCACGGCGGAATAGATCGTATCGCGCACCAGAGTGGGCGAGCTGGATTCGCTCATGATGATGGCGAGGATCAGCACTTCCACCGCGACGGCCGACAGCGTCAGGATCATGGTGCCGTAAGGGTCGCCGACCTTGGTGGCGAGGATTTCGGCGTGATGGGCAACTCGCATCGAGACCAGGACGATGAGCCCGATCAGCGCGACTGCGGCGATAAGCGCCGCCGTTTTTCCGGCTTCGAATATTGCATGTTCGGCCAGATAGGCGACGATTGCCGCCGGTATTGCCAGCAGCAGCATGCGCTCCTGTTTCAGAATAGAACCCGCCATCGATTTCCCTTCCCCCTGATCGGCTCAGGCTGTGACGTATCGTCCCCCAGATCAAGCAGGATTTGCGCTTGAATGCTTTTGGTAGGATAGTGGTGTTGCAGGACATGCTGCTCATGCCGCGGTGTCCCATCGGGTGCAATGCTTGAAACGCGGTTGTGGTTGCCATGTCGCCTACCGAGACAGGAGGACCATGCATGACCAAAGTGGTATATGAAATTGTCGAACATGACGGAGGCTTCGCCTACCGCATGAACGGCGCTTATTCCGAAACATTCCCTTCTTATGCGGATGCCGTCGAAGCTGCGCGCATCGTTGCCGCCGAACAGCAGGTGGGGGGCGATGACGAGGAAATCAGCTATCAGGATGAGAGCGGCCACTGGCATGAAGAATACAGCCAGGGTGGCGACCGGCCGGAAGCCGAGGTGGTCGACAAGACGACGCAGCAGGCCAGACCGTTTTGATCGGCGACCCGTGGATTTCCAGCAACGCCGGGATCACTTTGCGTATTCCGCCGGCCTCTTTCAGGCAGTTGCGGATGCAGGGTTGCGTGGCATCGATGCGGGATCGGCATTAGCGCCGTTTCGGCGGGGCGCCTGGATCGGTTTCTTTAAGATGACCCTTGAGGCCTTCGACGAGGGCGCTGAACACGGCACGACATCGCGGCGAGGTCTTGAGATTTTCATGCATCGCGACCCAGGTATGGAGCGGGATGTCGATTTTTGGAAGAACCTGAACGAGCCGGGGGTCCTTGCGTGCCAGACCGATCTGACAGACGCCGATGCCTGCGCTGGCGCGGATCATGGCAAGCTGGGCGAGATTGCTGTCGGCGCGGATTTCAAAGGAAATTTCCTCAATATCGGGTATGTCCGGATCGAGCGAGCGCATCCGCTGGATGGCCGCCCGGATGAAAGGCGTCTTGCGGTCGAAACCGACCATCCGGTGATGGTTCAGATCTTCCATGTTCTTCGGGGTGCCGGCTCTTGCCAGATAGTCGCGAGTCGCATGAAATCCCAGACGGAAATTGCCGATATAACGCATCACGATCGCATCCTGCTGCGGTTCGGTCATGCGAATGGCGATATCCGCCTCGCGCCTTAAAAGGTCTTCCAGCGTATCGGAGAGCGAAAGCTCGATCTCAAGCCGCGGGTGAACCTCCTGCATGGCCGTGATGATCGGCGGCAGCATTTCCACGCCGATGATATCGGATGCGCTGATGCGCACCGTGCCTTCGATCTTGCCGACTTCGCCGGAGGCCGCGCGCATGAGGGCGGCGGTCGTCGCCGCGAGATTTTCCGCATAGGGGCGGAGCGCAAGCGCTGCTTCCGTCGGCATCAACCCGTGCGGCGAGCGGATGAACAGCGGAAAGCCGACGGCCTCTTCCAGCGCGCCGATATGACGTCCTGCCGTCGGCTGGGTGATGCCAAGCTCGCGGGCGGCCGCGGACAGCGAACCGTCGCTCAGCACGCTGAGGAAGGTGCGATAGAAATCCCAGCTGATGTCACGGTTTCTGGTCATAAGATTTTGTATAGCTGCTCCACTCATTTCGATAATTTCGTATATCGCGGAACGGGACGATACTCCAGCCCACAACAAGGAGTACGGCGATGATATATGAAAACAACGCAAATACAGCGCGTAATGAACGGCCTCTGGCCCTGATTTTGGGGGTGAATGGCGGTGTCGGCAGTCAGGTCTCCAGAATGCTGCAGCAACGGGGATGGCGGGTGAGGGCGATGACGCGCCAGCGGACGTCAACGGGCGCCACGGACGGCGTCGAACGTGTGACCGGGGACGCCATGAACCGGCAGGATGTGATGGATGCGGCAAAAGGCGTGAGCCTCATCGTCCATGCGGTCAATCCTCCCGGATATCGCAACTGGGAAAGCCAGGTGCTGCCGATGCTCGACAATAGCATCGCCGCCGCCGAGGCCTGCGGGGCGAGGATCGTCTTTCCGGGCAGCGTCTATAATTTCGGCCCGGACGCCTTTCCGCTTCTGACGGAAGACAGCCCGCAAAAGCCTTTTACCCGCAAGGGCGCATTGCGTGTGGAGATGGAGCGGCGGCTGAAAATGGCGTCGATGCGCGGCGTGCCGGTGCTGATCGTCCGCGCCGGGGATTTCTTTGGGCCGGACGCGAGAAACAACTGGTTTTCGCAGATGCTGGTGAAGCCCGGAAAGCCGGTCCGGAGTGTCCAGAATCCCGCCGCGCCCTATGCCGGGCATCAATGGGCCTATCTGCCGGATGTCGCGGAAACCATTGGCCGGCTGCTGGACCGCGCAGGCGAGCTTCCGGCTTTCGCCGTCTATCACATGGAAGGTTTCTGGGATTTCGACGGGCTGCAACTGGTTGAAGCCATCGAGCGGGTTGTCGGGCATCCGGTCAAGAGGCGGCAGCTATCCTGGTCGGGCATCAAATTGGCCGCTCCCTTCGTTCCCCTGTTCCGCGAAGTGCTGGAAATGCAATATCTCTGGCAGATGCCGATCCGGATGAGCAATCGCAGGCTGACAGATTTCCTCGGAACGGAACCCAGAACATCGCTCGACATCGCGGTAGCGACGACGCTTGCGAGCCTCGGCTGCCTTGAACAGAGGCCGCAGCCGTCGAGCCTTCCGCATCCGGCCGATGCCGGGGGCAGGGTGTGATGGCCGCGGTTGCGAATGGGATGTCGGCCCGGCGTCGCGTGTTTGCCGTGATTTCGGCAAGCGTGCCGGTGCTGATCTTCGCGCAGGTGCTGCTGGCCGGGCTGTCGATCTATTACGATGGATCGCTGCTTTCGCTGCACAAGGGGCTCGGCTTTCTGATCGCCGTTCCAATCCTGTCGCTGGCGGTTCTCGCTTCTCTATATGACGATCTGCGGCCGAACCTTGCCCGCACGCTGGTCCTGCTTGGTCTTTACTGTCTTCAGGTGGCCCTGATGAGCATCGGCCGGGAAACGGGCTATGGCTTCCTGCAGGCGCTGCATGTGCCCAACGCCTTCGTCATGGGTGCGTTTTCCGATTTTGCCGCGCGGCAGGCGCGAAGCCTGCGCTGAAAGAAAACGCCGCACCGCTTTCGGGCAGTGCGGCGTCTTTGCTTTATCCTTTATCAGGCAAGCGCCGGATAGTCGGTGTAACCTTCGGCTCCGCCGCCATAGAAGGTCGGCTGGTTCGGTTCGTTGAGCGGCGCGTCGTTTTTCAGGCGGCGCACCAGATCCGGATTGGCGATGAAGGCCTTGCCGAAAGCCACGGCGTCGACTTTACCGCTTTCAACCGCCTCGATGGCGCTCTCACGGTCGTAGCCATTATTGGCGATCCACAGACCCTTCCCGCCGGCATTGCGATAAGCGGCCTTGAAGGCGGCATAGTCGAAAGGCTTGTCGCCCTGCTTGAAATCGCGCGGGCCGCCGGTTGCGCCTTCAACGACATGGATGAAGGCGAGATTGCGCTTGCCGAGCTGTTCCGCCACGTAATTATAAAGCGGCTGCGGATCGGCTTCGAAAATGTCGTTGGCGGGGGTTACGGGCGAGAGGCGAATGCCGGTACGGCCTGCGCCGATCTCTTCCGCCACCGCATCGACAACTTCGAGCAGGAAGCGGGCGCGGTTTTCGATAGAGCCGCCATAATCATCCGCGCGCTGGTTGGTGCTGGATTTCAGGAACTGCTCGATCAGGTAGCCATTGGCGGCATGGATTTCGACGCCGTCGAAACCGGCCTCCAGTGCTGCGCGGGCGCCGCTGCGGTAATCCTCGAGGATGAGGCCGATATCGTCGATGGTGAGCGCGCGGGGCTCGGAGGTTTCGGCAAAAGCGCCGGTGCCGTCATCATTGATGATATAGGTCTTCGACTTGGCCGGAATGGCGGAAGGCGCGACCGGCTGGCCGCCATGCGGCTGCAGCGAGGTGTGGGAAATGCGGCCCACATGCCAGATCTGTGCGACGATCTTGCCACCGGCCGAATGCACGCCATCGGTAACCTGTTTCCAGCCCGCGATCGCTTCCCGCTTGTAGAGGCCGGGAACGTCAGCGTAACCCTGACCCTGCTGAGAAATCGGCGTGCCTTCGGTGACGATCAGCCCGGCCGTGGCGCGCTGCTCGTAATAGGTGGCGTTGAGATTGTTGGGAATGGCGCCCGGCGAACGGTTGCGGGTGAGGGGAGCCATGACGATACGGTTGGCGAGTGCGATATCGCCGGCCTGTGCCGGTTCGAAAAGACTGGTCATGCGACTTCACTTTCTGGTCGGTTGGCGAAATTGCGCGGGGGACGCGCTGTCTTTCTGTCTGGGTGCCGGAATGAAAACCGCCTTGCGGTTTCCGGTCCGACACCCCGAGGCTCAAAGCTTGGGAGGCTCAGAGATTGGCTCGCAGATAATTGCGGAAGGCGTCGATGGTTTCCTCGTTACGTTCGAAAAACACCCATTGCCCGACCTTTTTCGACCTTATGAGGCCGGCTGCCTGCAACACCGCCAGATGCGACGAGACGGTGGATTGCGACAGGCCGCTAATCTGAAACTGGTTGGCGCATACACCCATGCTGAGGGGATGCTCCTGGCAGAAGTGACTTTCCGGAGACTTCAGCCATTCCAGGAATTTCAGCCTTGCGGGGTGCGAAAGGGCTTTGAGGATTTCCTCCGGGTTCATCGGCGCTTCTTCAATATCTGGCATGTCCGATATTTATATCGGTCATTATCGATATACAAGTCACGTCTCTGTGAGGATCGAGGGGCGGGCAGGCATTTCCAAAAAAGAAGGCCGCTGGATATCTCCGCGGCCTGATAAGTTTGAAGGTCAAAACCTCCAGAGGGGAACAGCTGTCGCGTGCCTTGGGCGAGCGTGACAGCTGACTAAAATATGGGTGTGGGAATAATGCAAAACAAGGTTGCATCATGCGATATTTCGCCAATTCGGAGAAAATTCTTGCGGGTAAAAAAAGAGGGCCGCCGGATGGATCCAGGGCCCTTTAAGTGTGAAGGTCAAAAACCTCCAGAGGGGAACAGCTGATGCGGTGGAACTGGGAGGAAAAGCCACCGTGTGCATCAGCTGAGAGCGATATGGTGCTTTTTTGTGCACGAAACAACTCTTTTTTGTGCAGGTCAGGCATGCGCACCACGCAGCCCTCGATATTTCCGGTATATTTTATGCGCAATGCTCCCGGGCGGCGCAGGTGCGCCGCTCGGGTGTCGCGCCATATAAGTTATTGAAATTTAAAGACTATAACCGAACGCCGATTATTTTAACGTCAGAAGTTCCAGTTCCGCGCCTTTGCGACGATGAAGTCACGGAAGGCTTTCAGCTTTGCAGCGTTTTTCATCTCATCGGGATAGCAGAAATAGGTATCGAAGGACGGAATATCTGCGGCGAGCGATAGCTGGATAAGGCCCGGATCGCGGCCGACGATATAATCCGGCAAGCAGGCGATGCCGATTCCCAACAGGCAGGCGCGCTTGATCGAGGTCTGGCTGTTGATCTGCAGATGCGGCGTGCGCGTATTGTCGGAAGAACGTCCGGCATTTTCCAGCCAGTTAACGTCCAGCAGATAGTTGGGCGCCGGTTCGCCGAAGGAGATGATGCGGTGATTGTCGAGATCCTCGATCGACTGCGGCTCACCATGGCGGTTGATGTAGGACGGCGCGGCATAGACGTGCATGTGCACGGTGAACAGCTTGCGCTGAATGAGGTCCGACTGTTGCGGCTGGCGCAGGCGGATGGCGCAATCGGCGTGACGCATGTTCACGTCCAGCTCCTCATTGTCGAGGATGAGCTGGATCGACATTTCCGGATAGAGCTGCAGGAATTCCTGTACCTTGTCCGTCAGCCAGCCCTGGCCGAGACCAACGGTCGTCGTCACGCGCAGCTTGCCGCTTGGCTTCTCCGTCGTTTCGGTGAGCTGCATCTTGACGGTTTCGAGCTTCAGCAGCACGTCATGGGCGGTGCGGTATAGCAACTCGCCCTGTTCGGTGAGGATGAGACCGCGAGCGTGGCGATGGAACAGCTTGACGCCGACATCCTGCTCCAGCGCGCTGACCTGACGGCTGATGGCCGACTGGGACAAATGCAGCTTGTCGGCAGCATGGGTGAAAGACCCCGCTTCGGCAGCCGCATGAAAAATGCGCAGTTTATCCCAGTCCAATGGCATTGCCATGCCTACCCTGCCTTTCGGTTATTCCGCTGCGACAGCAAGCGGTTGATGCGCGGTGAGATAACGTTCCGCTTCCAGCGCGGCCATGCAGCCCATGCCGGCGGCGGTGATCGCCTGACGGTAGATGTCGTCGGTGACGTCGCCAGCCGCGAAAATGCCTTCCACGTCGGTCGCCGTGGAATCGGGGGCGGTCCACATGTAGCCGTTGTCTTTCAGCTTCACCTTGCCCTTGAACAGCTCGACTGCCGGCGCATGGCCGATGGCGACGAAGACGCCGTCGATGGGGAATTCGCTGATCGCGCCGGTCTTGGTGTCACGCAGCTTCACGCCGGAGACGGAAGGCGGCATTGGCGGCTTTGCGGGCGCGCCGGTAATTTCGGCGATTTCCGTGTTCCAGAGAATCTTGACGTTTTCCTTGGCGAACAGACGTTCCTGTAGGATTTTTTCCGAGCGGAAGCTATCGCGGCGGTGAACGACGGTGACCGACTTGGCGATATGGGCGAGGTACAGCGCTTCTTCCACGGCGGAGTTGCCGCCGCCGACCACGATCACATCCTTGTTGCGATAGAAGAAACCGTCGCAGGTGGCGCAGGCGGAAACACCGAAGCCCTGGAAATGCTGCTCGCTCTCAATGCCGAGCCACTTGGCCTTGGCGCCGGTGGCGATGATCAGCGTATCGGCGGTCCAGACCTGACCGGAATCGGTCTTGACGACGAAAGGCCGTACGTTGGTTTCAACTTCGGTGACGAGGTCGCTGACGATTTCCGCGCCCACATGCGTTGCCTGCTTCAGCATCTGGTCCATCAGCCACGGACCCTGGATCGGATCGGCAAAGCCCGGATAGTTCTCGACATCGGTGGTGATCATCAGCTGGCCACCCTGTTCCATGCCGGCGATCAGCACGGGTTTCAGCATTGCGCGGGCCGCGTAGATCGCCGCGGTATAACCGGCGGGACCGGAGCCGATGATCAATACCTTCGTGTGGCGGGCAGACATGGAAGCGTTCCTTTCAATAACGGGGCCTTTCCCTGGCAGCGCCTTTCGGCACCGGGCCCTGGAGCCGCATGACGGCGGACAGGCCACAACCCCTTCGTTGCCCGGTATTTAAGGTTGTCTAGTGTCTTTATTCAAGGGCAGCCTTGCGTTACCAACAAGGCAGTTGTGGATGCGCGCGCAATTTTGTGACCGGGCGGTGGCATAATGTTGCGAATCCCGCGCCGAATAGTACAAGGAAGTTCCACAGCTTAACGAGGTACTCCTCCGTGACCAGCGTCGAACTCGATGCCATCGATCTGAAAATCCTGCGCGAATTGCAGCGCGACGGGCGCATGACCAATGTGGAACTGGCCGAAAGGGTCGGTATTTCCGCGCCGCCCTGCCTCCGGCGCGTCCGCAAGCTGGAAGAGGCGGGCGTGATCGAAGGTTATCACGCCATGTTGAACGCGCCGAAGCTCGGTTTCGATCTCGTCGCCTTCTGCATGGTCGGTCTCAAGCGCCAGGCGGACAGCAATTTGAAGGCTTTTGCGGCGGCAACCGCCGGCTGGTCGCTGGTGCGGCAGGCCTGGATGGTGTCGGGCGAAAGCGATTTCCTGCTGCACTGCGTGGCGAAGAACCTGACCGAGTTTCAGGATTTCGTCATCGAGGTTCTGACGGCGGACGAAAACGTCGATACGGTGCGCACCATGCTCACCATCCGGCAGGTCAAGCGCGTCGGTCTCGTGGAAATCTGAGCGGCAGGCTTTGCGGTGACCTTAAGACGCGTTACCCGCGCCGCAAAGCCTCATAGACTTCGCCGAGACTCGTGGCCTCTTTCTCAAGCGGAAATGTGCTGCGTACATGTGAAAGGCCGGCCTTTGCATGGCTCTCGGCCAGAGCCGGGTCGGCAAGATAGGTCCTTATCGCATCCCTGAGCGATGCATAGTCACCCGCCTCGACGACTGCGCCGGTTTCGCCCCTGACGATCATTTCCTCATAGGCGCCGGCGGTGCTGGTGACGACGGCCGTTTCCGATGCCATGGCCTCGAGCGGCGTCAAGCCAAAACCTTCGTTGCGGGATGGGGCGACATAGAGCGTCAACCGCCGGTACCAGGGCTTGATGTCGTCCACCTCACCCTGAAACACGATGCGGTCCGAAAGGCCGGCGGCCTTGACATCGGCCCCGAGTGCCTCGGCAAAAGCCTTGTGTTCCGCCGTTACCCGGCCGGAAACAATGGCTGTCCATTGCGGATGGGCGGGCAAAAGCTCGATCATGGCGCGCACGAAGAGATCGGTGCCCTTCTGGTGGCGCACCCGTCCAAAGCAGCCGATGAGATATTGTCCCGGCAGGCCGGTTGCCGCGATTGCGTCTTCCGGGCCGGTTGCCGGATGGAACAGGTCGGTATCGACACCATGCATGACAACGCGATGGGGTACTTCCAGAAACGAGCCGGAGCGGGTGCTGGTCGCAACCACGGCGTCCATCTTCGAAATCAGAAACCGGGTATAGGCGGAATGCCGCCTCTGTGCGGCCGAGGTGAACAGCAGCTTCACCTTCATGCGCAGCACGTCACGCATGAAAAGACCCGGCAACATTTCGAGGTTGCGCCGGGCATGCCAGATGCGCGGGCCACCCTGCGGGCCGTTTTGCCAGAGCCGCCACAGATCGCGGAAGCGCACATGCGGCAGATGCGGCGGCAGGCCGGGGCCGATGACGGCCACCTTCTGTCCCAGCCGGTTCTGCACCGGAATAAGTTGAACGATGGTGGAGGTGACGCCGGAGAGCCTGCGTTTGAAGTTCGGCGCAAGCACCTGCACATCTTTCAGACTGACGTGGGACAAGATGGGCTTCCGTCTTTGCGGCTAATTCGGGGGAATGAAGACGTCAAGAAAAGCAATGCGCCCGCATGGGGCGCATTGCATGTGAGGGCATCAGCCCCACTGAACCGCGAGAATCTCGTAGCCCTTGGCGCCGCCCGGAGCGTTGACTTCGATGCTGTCGCCGACTTCCTTGCCGATGAGGGCGCGGGCGATGGGCGAGGAGATGGAGATGCGGCCGGCCTTCACATCGGCTTCCTGGTCGCCGACGATCTGATAGGTTTTTTCCTCGTCGCTATCCTCGTCCACCAGCTTCACGGTGGCGCCGAACTTGATCTTCGAGCCCGACATCTTGGAGAGATCGATGACTTCCGCGCGTGCGGTCAGGTCTTCGAGTTCGGTGATGCGGCCTTCATTGTGGCTCTGTGCTTCCTTGGCAGCATGGTACTCGGCGTTTTCCGAAAGGTCGCCATGGGCGCGCGCTTCCGCAATCGCCTCGATGATACGGGGGCGTTCCTCCTGCTGGCGCCAGCGCAGCTCCTCCTGCAGCTTGACGAATCCACCCTGAGTCATCGGTACTTTTTCTACCATTTTTTTATCCTTCGCATTCCGGTCGCGTTACTTGCAGACACAAAAAGAAACAGGTTCCGGAGGGGAACTCCGGAACCATGCCAAAATCATAACTGAGCCGACTATATCAGAAGACGACAGCGAAATGCCAGCAAATTTGAGGTGCGCATATTTCCTCACTTAATCAATATCTTACCCTATTTCATTGACATTCGTCTATGGAACATATAGTGAACATACCCATGAAGAAGTCGATCAGGCAACGGCTGGCCATTCTCTCAGACGCGGCGAAATACGATGCCTCCTGCGCATCCAGCGGCACGACAAAACGCAACTCCGCAGCATCGGGCGGTCTGGGCTCCACGGAAGGGTCGGGCATCTGCCATGCCTATGCGCCGGACGGGCGCTGCATTTCGCTTTTGAAAATCCTGCTCACCAACTTCTGCATCTATGATTGCGCCTATTGCATCAACCGTTCCTCCAGCAATGTCGAGCGGGCGCGGTTCACGCCGGAAGAGGTGGTTTGGCTGACGCTGGAGTTTTACCGGCGCAACTATATCGAAGGGCTGTTTTTGTCCTCCGGCATCATCCGTTCCTCCGATCATACGATGGAGGAGATGGTGCGCGTGGCGCGGGAGTTGCGGGTTACCCATGGTTTTCGCGGTTATATCCACCTGAAATCCATTCCCGAAGCATCGCCCAGGCTCATCGAGGAGGCAGGGCTCTATGCGGATCGTCTCTCGATCAATATCGAATTGCCGACCGATAGCGGCATTGGCCGTTTCGCGCCGGAAAAGCAGCCCGTCAATATTCGCCGCTCCATGGCCGATATCCGCCTGAAGATCGAGGAGGCCGGGGAGCCGACCGTCCGGACACGCAAGACCAGGCGCTTTGCGCCGGCCGGGCAGAGCACGCAGATGATCGTGGGGGCGGATGGCGCGGACGATAGCACCATTCTCTCCACCAGCGCCCGGCTTTATGGCAGTTACGGTTTGCGACGCGTCTATTATTCGGCCTTCAGCCCCATTCCCGATTCGTCGAAAAACCTGCCGCTCATCAAGCCGCCGCTGATGCGGGAACACCGGCTTTATCAGGCCGACTGGCTTTACCGCTTTTATGGCTTCGATATCAGCGAGATAACGGCAATCGGGGGTGACGGCATGCTTGATCTCGATATCGACCCGAAACTCGCCTGGGCGCTGAAACATCGCGACCGTTTCCCGGTGGACGTCAATGCGGCGGATCGGGAAATGCTGCTGCGTGTGCCCGGTTTCGGCACCAAGACGGTGGCCTCCGTTCTATCGTCACGGCGGTTCCGGCGGCTGCGGCTGGAGGATATCGCGCGTTTCGGCGTTTCCCTGAAAAAGGTGAAGGCTTTCATCGTCGCCGAGGGCTGGACACCGGGCAAGCTGACCGAGAGGCCGGATTTGCGGGCGATGTTTGCACCGCAGCCCGAACAATTATCGCTGTTGTGATGTATGGCCCGGTTCTGGAAGGGCGGGGCGATTTCGGCGAGTGGCGCGATGCCGCGCGTGCGGCCCTTGCCGCCGATATTCCGCCGGAGACGATTGACTGGCGGTTGCGGGATGACGGGGCAGGGCTGCTGGATTTCGCCGGTGAGTCATTGCCGACCGTCGATGCCGGCAATGGGCAGGTTTCCGTTCCGGCCTCGTTCGTGGCGCTGGCGCAGGCCGTCATCTGCCATGGCGATCCCGGCCGGTTTGCGTTGCTTTACCGGTTATTGTGGCGGCTGAAGCGGGATCGCGCCCTGTTGCAGTTCAAGTCCGATCCGGATGTTGCAGAGGCCCGCTTGCTCGAGAAATCGGTGCGCCGGGATTGTCACAAGATGACGGCCTTCGTCCGTTTCAAGGAATTGCTCTTGCCGCAGGGGCAGGGCGGGCGACGGCGGTTCGTGGCCTGGTTCGAGCCGGATCATTTCATCGTCGAGCGAACGGCAGCGTTTTTCCAGCGACGGTTTACCGATATGGACTGGCTGATCGCCACGCCGAAAGGGTCCGCCCGATGGGATGGAAGCGAGCTGCAAACCTCACGGGAGGCGGCGGCGAAGCCTGATCTGACGGACGAGACGGATGAACTCTGGCGGACCTATTATGCCAATATATTCAATCCGGCGCGCCTCAAGATCAAAGCCATGACGGCGGAGATGCCGAAGAAATACTGGAAGAACCTGCCGGAAGCCGATCTCATTCCCGACCTCATCCTCGGCGCGGAGGCGCGGGTGCTGGAGATGGCCGCCAGGGCGGCAAGCCAGCCGCAGCTTTTTCACCATCGCCTGCAGGCTGCGGTCGCTGCACGGGAGATGCCGCAACCCGTGCCGGACGGCACGCTCGCGTCGCTGGCGCGCGAGGCCGGCCGTTGCACCCGCTGCCCCCTGCATTGCAGCGCCACGCAAACGGTTTTCGGTGCGGGGCCGGAGGATGCGGAAATCATGATCGTTGGCGAACAGCCGGGCGATCATGAGGATCTGGCCGGAAAGCCTTTTGTCGGCCCGGCCGGCCAGCTTTTCGACCGGACTCTTGCCGATGTCGGTATCGAGCGTAAAAAGCTCTACATCACCAATGCCGTCAAGCACTTCAAATATGAAACGCGCGGCAAACGGCGCATCCATCAGCGGCCGAATGCGGGCGAAGTGGAGCAATGCCGCTGGTGGCTCAATCAGGAAATCGCGCTCGTCCGACCGAAACTGATCGTTGCCATGGGCGCAACGGCGCTTTATGCGCTGACCGGCGGCAAGGAAAAGCTCTCGGAGATTCGGAGCCGTCCTCTGCCGATGGAGGAAGGTCGAACGCTTTTTGTTACCGTGCACCCGTCCTATCTCCTGCGCCTTGCCGATGGGCAGGTGAAAGAGGCGGAAATGATGCGGTTCAAGAAGGATATTAGTTTTATTAGAATATTCGAATAAATTTCCATTTACGCGCTGGAGATTTATTCAGGATTCGAGCCATAACTTGCAGTAGTGTCATTTACTGATTATTTATCTGTTATTTTTATTGAAATTTTATACTTAATATTATAATTAAGTTCTCCGAATTTATTTACCGTATGGACAAATCATGTTGGGTGAACTCGACCTTGCGACAGTCATACTGATGCAAAAGTGTTCTTACATCGTTGGGCTTTTGAGTTTTATCTATCTGAAAATGACCAATCGCGGCTTGCGCGGTCCCGTCCCCCTTGCGGCGGGTTTCGCCTCTATGGCGATTGGCTCCACGCTTGCCGGTTACGGCGAATGGGGAATATTGTCGCCGGCCCTGTGGCGGCTCGGCAGTGTCGTTTTCGGCATTGTGGGTTACGCGCTGATCTGGCTCGGCTTGAAGGCGTTGAGCGATGGACGCTCCGTCGACCGACGAACCGTATCCATTGTCTGCCTCATCTCCGTACTGGCGATGGTGGTCGCGCAGCAGGTGGCGGACAATAATGCGTATCGCGCGGCGCTCTTCAACGGCTGCGCATCGCTTGCCTATCTCGCCGGGGCATCGGTGCTTTTCGCCAGATGGCGCAGGGAGCCGCTGCTTTCGCGCCTGGCGCTGGGTGGCATCACCGGCGTCTCCGGTCTCATTTCACTATCGGTGGTGAAAAGCGTGCTTTTCCCCGATTTTGCCACCATCAATCTGGTCAATGCGTTCTTCTTCATCATCATGCTGAACTTCGCCATTGCCCTGTTCGTGATGATGTTCGTGGCCGAGCGGTCGGAACGAAAACTGCTGGTTCTTGCGAATACCGACCCGCTGACGGGCGTGAAGAATCGGCGTTTCTTTTTCCAGACCATGCCTGCGACGCCCGATCCCGCCGATGCGGCCATGTTGCTGGATATCGATCACTTCAAGTCGATCAACGACCGTTTTGGCCACGCCGTCGGCGATAGTGTGCTGCAGGAAGTGGCGAAGCGCATCGGCGGCAGCATCCGCGGCGGGGATGTGCTGGCCCGGTACGGCGGAGAGGAATTCATCATCTACCTGCCGGGCGCCGGCGTTCGCAAGGCCTGCATGATCGGCGAGCGCATTCGCGATGCGATTGCGGTAACCGAGGTCGATTGCGGCGGTCTGCGTGTCGGCGTCACCATCAGCATCGGCGTTGCCGCCACTGGCGAGATGCGCTGCGATCTCCAGACGCTCGCGGAAATGGCGGATCGCGCACTTTACCGCGCGAAAATGGAAGGGCGCAATTGCGTTCGGGAGGCGCAGGCGGCATAGGGCAGTGATGCGGGCCGTCGTTTTCCCGTGGGTACGCACCGCATTTTTGTGGCGTGTAGCGCGTTGTTGCCCTTCGGTCTAAAAGGGCGGCTTGTCTGCTTTATCCGCCGTGGCGCGGCGGGACAGGGCCTCTTTCAGAAGAACCTCGATCTGGGCATTGACGCTGCGCAATTCACCGCTCGCGGTGTGCCGGATCATGTTCAATATTGCGGGTTCGATCCGCAGCGGAAAAGCCACCCGCTCCGGTCCCGGTGGACGTCCAGCCATGATCAGTCCCTCAAGGCGGTGCTTTGGCCTGTCGGGGCAAGGTGTTCCCATTGCCGGGACCCGATGGCGGGGCGCTTCAGTATATTCATGGAGCGTTTGACCGGAGCTTTGGCAACGGCGCGGCGAATGGCTGCGGGCGATCCGTCATTGAGCAATAGGGACATCATGGGCCTCGTTCGAACCTGATGTTTTGATACCGGCAATGAATTGCAGCAGGATTACGCAATGCAAAACGCCGCGGGCATGGTGACCCGCGGCGCTTTGTTTTCATTCAGCGCTGGAACCTGCGGTTCGCGCAGCTTACTGGAAGTAGCTCTGCAGCGGCTTCACTTCCAGATTGCCGGCCTTCAGCGCCTTGATGGCAAGCGCTGCCGCTTCCGCGCCGGCCATCGTCGTGTAGTAAGGCACCTTCTGCATCAGCGTCGCGCGGCGCAGCGACTTCGAGTCAGAAATCGCCTTGTTGCTGTCTGTCGTGTTGATGACGAGCTGGACCTGACGGTTGCGGATAGCGTCTTCGATATGCGGACGGCCTTCCTGCACCTTGTTGATCTTTTCGGCGTTGATGCCCTTTTCGGCGAGGAAACGCTGGGTGCCGCCGGTGGCCAGCACCTTGAAGCCGCTTTCCACGAGAATGCGGATGGCGGGCAGAACGCCTTCCTTGTCCTCGTCACGCACCGAGACGAAGACCGCGCCGGAGCGGGGCAGGTCGACGCCGGCGCCGAGCTGGCTCTTGGCGAAGGCCAGCGCGAAATCGGTATCGAGGCCGATGACTTCGCCGGTCGAGCGCATTTCCGGTCCGAGCAGAATGTCGACACCGGGGAAGCGGGCGAAGGGGAAGACGGCTTCCTTGACGGCGATGTGCTTCAGGTTGCGCGGATCGGGTTTTTCGCCGTAAGCGGCAATCGCCGGATCGAGCTTCTCGCCGGCCATGACGCGGGCGGCGATCTTGGCGATCGGCGCACCGATTGTCTTCGCCACGAAAGGCACGGTGCGCGAGGCGCGCGGATTGACTTCGAGAACGTAGATCGTGCCGTCCTTGATGGCATATTGCACGTTCATCAGGCCGCCGACATTGAGCGCCTTGGCAAGCGCCGTCGTCTGGCGTTCCAGCTCGTCGACGATCTCCTTCGACAGCGAACGGACCGGCAGCGAGCAGGCCGAGTCGCCCGAATGGATGCCGGCTTCTTCGATGTGCTCCATGATGCCAGAGACGAAGACGCTTTCGCCGTCGCACAGCGCATCGACGTCCACTTCGACGGCGTTGGTCAGGTAGCTGTCGAACAGCAGCGGGTTCTTGCCGAGCAGGGTGTTGATCTGGCCGGTCTTGTCGTTCGGGTAACGCTGCTTGATGTCCTCGGGTACGAGGCCCGGAACGGTATCGAGCAGATAGGTCTGGAGCTGGCCTTCCGAATGGATGATCTGCATGGCGCGGCCACCCAGAACGTAGGACGGGCGAACGACCAGCGGGAAGCCGATTTCCGAAGCGACGAGGCGGGCCTGCTCGACCGAATAGGCGATGCCGTTGTTCGGCTGGGCAAGATCGAGCTTCATCAGCAGCTTCTGGAAGCGGTCGCGGTCTTCGGCAAGATCGATCATGTCGGGTGCAGTGCCGAGGATCGGGATGCCGTTCTTTTCCAGCGCTTCTGCGAGCTTCAGCGGGGTCTGGCCGCCGAACTGCACGATGACGCCGACCAATTCGCCCTTTTCCTGTTCGGCGCGCATGATCTCGATCACGTCTTCGGCCGTCAGCGGCTCGAAATAGAGGCGGTCGGACGTGTCGTAGTCGGTGGAAACCGTTTCCGGGTTGCAGTTGATCATGATCGCTTCGAAACCGGCATCCTTCAGCGCGAAGGCGGCATGGCAGCAGCAATAATCGAACTCGATGCCCTGGCCGATACGGTTCGGACCGCCGCCGAGGATGACCACCTTCTTGCGGTCGGAAACCTGCGCTTCCGAGCGGGCGGCACCGACGAAGGGAATTTCATAGGTCGAATACATGTAAGCGGTCGGCGAAGCGAATTCGGCCGCGCAGGTGTCGATGCGTTTGAAGACCGGACGAACGTTCAGGCTGTTGCGCAGCTCGGCCACTTCCTTCGGGCGCTTTGACGTCAGGCTGGCGAGGCGGGCGTCGGAGAAGCCCATGGCTTTCAGCATGCGCAGGTTTTCGGCATCCTGCGGCAGGCCGTGCTCGCGGATGCGGGCTTCCATGTCGACGATGGCCTTGAACTGGGCGATGAACCACGGGTCGATCTTCGAGTTCTCGTGGACTTCCTCTTCGCTCATGCCCATGCGCAGCGCCTGGGCGACCATGCGCAGGCGGTCCGGCGTCGGCGTGCCGATGGCGGCGCGGATGGCGTTCTTGGAGCCTTCGCCTTCCTCATAGCCGGGGATTTCGATTTCATCGAGACCGGTAAGGCCGGTTTCCATGCCGCGCAGCGCCTTCTGCAGCGATTCCGCGAAGGTGCGGCCGATGGCCATGACTTCGCCGACCGACTTCATGGCGGTGGTGAGGATCGGGGAAGCGCCGGGGAACTTTTCGAAGGCGAAACGCGGGATCTTGGTGACGACGTAGTCGATGGAAGGTTCGAACGAAGCAGGTGTCGCGCCGCCGGTGATGTCGTTTTCCAGCTCGTCCAGCGTATAACCGATGGCGAGCTTGGCGGCGATCTTGGCGATCGGGAAGCCGGTTGCCTTGGAGGCGAGAGCGGAGGAACGCGAGACGCGCGGGTTCATTTCGATGACGACGAGGCGGCCGTCCTTCGGGTTGACGGCGAACTGGACGTTCGAGCCGCCGGTCTCAACGCCGATCTCGCGCAGCACCGCAATCGAAGCGTTGCGCATGATCTGATATTCCTTGTCGGTCAAGGTCAGCGCCGGCGCAACGGTGATCGAGTCGCCGGTGTGGACACCCATCGGATCGATGTTTTCGATGGAGCAGATGATGATGCAATTGTCCGCCTTGTCGCGGACGACTTCCATCTCATATTCCTTCCAGCCGAGAACCGATTCTTCGACCAGAACTTCTGTCGTCGGCGAGGCGTCGAGACCGCCGGACACGATGTCGAAGAATTCCGAGCGGTTATAGGCAATGCCGCCGCCGGTGCCGCCGAGCGTGAAGGAGGGGCGGATGATGGCCGGCAGACCGACATGATCGATGGCCTGAGCGGCAATCGCCATGGCATGCGCCATGTAGCGCTGCTTGCGGTCGGTCTCGCCAAGGTTCCACTGGTTCTCGAGATCGTCCAGCGCCTTGTCGAGATCGGGACCGGAAAGCTTGCCTTTCAGCTCGGTGCGCGCCGCCTCGTGCTTCTTGCGGTCGGCATCCTTGATTTCGGTGGCGTTGGCGAGCATGGAGCGCGGGGTTTCAAGGCCGATGCGGGCCATGGCTTCGCGGAAGAGGGCGCGGTCTTCGGCCATGTCGATGGCTTCGGGCTTCGCGCCGATCATTTCGACATTGTAACGGTCGAGAACGCCCATGCGCTTGAGAGAGAGCGCGGTGTTGAGCGCGGTCTGGCCGCCCATGGTCGGCAGAAGCGCATCCGGACGCTCCTTGGCGATAATCTTCGCCACGACTTCAGGCGTGATCGGCTCGACGTAAGTGGCGTCGGCAAGGCCCGGATCGGTCATGATCGTTGCCGGGTTGGAGTTGACCAGAATGACCCGGTAACCCTCTTCCTTCAGCGCCTTGCAGGCCTGGGTGCCGGAATAGTCGAATTCACATGCCTGACCGATGACGATCGGTCCCGCGCCGATGATGAGGATGGACTTGATATCTTGGCGCTTCGGCATGGCTCTCTCGTTCCGCTTTTCGGTTGCGCAAAACACCGGCCAGGGTGAAGGATCACCGGCCGGGGGGCGCAATTCAAATGTTTTCAGGCTAGAAGCGGCTTATAGGCAAATGTTTTTGAGAACGGAACCCCATAAATTCCGGAATCGACAGAAACTCTTAACCGGCAGGGGCGTGTGCGTTGAAACGAGCCTGGACCGCTGCACTATAGGAGCGGCTGACGGGAATTTCCGTGCCGTCTCTTGTGATGACATGCAGACGACCGGCCTGTTTGCGCAGCGAGACGGCGTCGGCATCAGCAATCCAGTGCGACCGGTGCACCTGCAAGCCTCCCGTCTGGCCTATTTCTTTCAGCGCATCGGAAAAACGCAGCAGAACGAGCTGATGCCCGCGCGTGGTGACGATTTCAGTATAGTGGTCCTGCACCGACAGTCGCAGCAATTCTCCGCGCTTTTGCGGCGGTAGCCGCTCCAGCAGCGGTACGACGCCCTTTACCTCGCGTCTGGTATCTTCGCCCGTGTCTGTAGCGGCATTGGCCGCTGTTTCGAGCGACTGGCAGGCGGTGAGATAACTTAGCAGGCAGAAGATGGCGCAGAGAGGCAGAGACGACAGGCTGCTTTGTAAAAAGGGGCCGAAACCCATTTCCTTGCCTGAAAAGACCCGGTTCGTGATGGTGAGCAGCAGCCCGATCGGCAGGGCGGCCGTCAGCGAGCCGATCATCATGCGCGTCAGCATATTTTCGATGCTGCCGGCAAGGATGCTGTTGGCGATGATGGAAAAGGATATGGCGAATGTCCAGGCGCTGGCCTGTATGATCGTCCAGTAAAGCAGCCGGTCGGCGAAGCTCATGGTTTCGCTCGTTCCGAAAGGTCCGGTCACGATGAAGATCGCCAGCACGGCGAGAAACGTCAGCCACAGCCTGCGCGATTGCAGAATGGCGTGCATTTCACGAAGCGTGGATTGCAGATATGGGTGATCCACGAAGTTTTCCTGCGGTTGGCGTCAATCCGTTTTTCTTGAGCGCATGTTTTGCCGAAATTGCCGGTGATTTCAACCGAGCCGAAACAGCACCCATGTCATTCCAGCCTTTGTTAGACGCACCGCTTGCCGTGCAGTTCCATGTCGCCACCGTCGTGCCTGCGGCCATTCTCGGCGCCTTCATCTTCCTGCGCCCCAAGGGAACTGCCATCCACCGGCTGTTCGGCAAGATCTGGGTGATGCTGATGGTCACGACGTCCGTGTCGACGTTCTTCATCCATGAATTGAGGATGTTTTACGGTTTCAGCCCGATCCACCTGCTTTCCGCCTTCACGATATATGGCTGTTTTCAATCGATCTATTTCGCGCGCCGCGGCGATATCAGACGCCATATGCGGATCATGCAGAGCGTTTATCTCGGCGGCATCGTGATTGCCGGAGGTTTTACCTTCGTTCCCGGCCGCATCATGCATGAGGTTGCTTTTGGTGATGGCAGAGCCGGATTTGTGGCCTTTTCCGCCGGCGCTCTCCTGTTTGTCTTCCTGTTTCTGACCGTGTTGAAACAAAGACGCAGAGCCGCATGAAAGACTCCGTTTACTGCCTCTGCTTCCTTCCGGAACAAGATGTATTATAGTGCCGTTATAAGGCAGCTTGTTAAGGCGATATCCGCCGGGAGAATAGCATGGAATGGAGAGGGCGCCGCCAGTCGGACAATATCGAGGACCGGCGCGGCATGTCGGCGGGATCGGGGCCGTCGGGCAACGATCCTTTTTCCCGTGGCGGAATGCGTGTGCCTATCGGGCGGCGCGGCGGCGGTATCGGTATTGGCGGCATTCTGGTCATCCTGCTGATAAGCTGGGTGCTCGGCATCAACCCGCTGACGCTGCTTTCGGGCGGCGATATTTCACTGGATGGCGGCGGTACGACGCAGCAATCCGGCGGCCAGCAGGCGGGTACGCGTCCGCAAGGCCAGTCATCGGACGAGACGACGGCTTTCGTGCGCACCGTGCTGGCCGAAACGGAAGATACGTGGAGCGGCATTTTCCAGTCCGCCGGTGAGACCTATCAGAAGCCGACGCTGGTTCTGTTCTCCGGTCAGGTGTCTTCCGCCTGCGGTTATGCTTCCGCCGCCAGCGGCCCGTTCTATTGCCCGGGCGACCGCAAGGTCTATCTCGACACCAGCTTCTTCAAGGAACTGGACCAGCGTTTCGGCGCGGCCGGCGATTTCGCGCAGGCTTATGTGATTGCGCATGAGGTGGGCCACCACATCCAGAACCTGACCGGCGTTCTGCCGGAGTTCAACCGCCGCCGCCAGTCGATGAGCCAGGTGGATGCCAACAAGATGTCGGTGCGTGTCGAGCTTCAGGCGGATTGTTATGCCGGCATCTGGGGCAAGTTCACCGAGCAGAAGGGTATTCTCGAAACCGGTGACCTTGAGGAAGCGCTGAACGCCGCCCACCAGATCGGCGACGATACGCTGCAGAAGCAGACCCAGGGCTATGTGGTGCCTGACAGTTTCAACCACGGCACCTCGGCACAGCGCGCGGAATGGTTCAAGCGCGGTTTCCAGAGCGGCCGTGTCGAAGATTGCGATACGTTCTCGGCGAATATCTGAGAACCGGACAGTAGAGGGGGCTTTTCAGCCCCCTTTTCATTTAGCGCATCAAAAGCGCCACGGCATACATGCCGAGGGCGAAAACCGTATGGGCCACGAGGTTGAGAAAGCGGACCTTGTTCGGGTTGGGGGTCTTCGACGCCGCCCAGCCAATGCCGAGCCCCGGCTGCAACAGGAACCAGCCCGCGCCCACCGTTATGATGCCGACGATCCACGGCTCAATGAAGGAGGGGTCGGCAAACCACGCGGCCGGAACCACCAGCGCGAGAATGACGCCATAAACAATGCCGACGGCGTAATGTGAAATCCAGCCGAGCGCCAGCTCATGTTCATAGGGTTCAGCCGTGGCGATACTGTCGTGAAATATCGTACCTTTCGGCACATGCCAGAACCAGCGGCCGATCGGCGCCCAGTTCGGCGCGGACTGGCCGAAGAACCGGTGCAGCACGATTGCCCATATATCCATAAACACGGTGCCGCCAATGCCCATGGCAATGCCGCGCCAAATCAGTTCCAGCATAGATCCCTCCGCATGATCATGATCGATCAAGCTCTAGCGCATCGTGTGAATGGCGGGAACCGACTATTATGAGGGTGGACAAAAAAATGGCCGGATCGCTCCGGCCATGAGGGTGAGAAAGGCGCAAGACCTCACCTCCGTCATGCTCGGGCTTGTGTGGAGGATTTGTGGTTTACTGGATGCATCAGCCGGGCATCGCAAACCCGGCTGATGCAGGCAGGCGGCCGTTTTTTCGGG